>CAJLYO010000091.1 GCA_905210885.1 uncultured Eubacteriales bacterium
TTATATACGACATGCTGTGGCGAAATGACGTTTTCAGCGCAGTCTTTAAAGACGGAATCCTGTAAGGGGGCAGCTCCATTACAAAATGGGGCTGTCCGCTTTTTATAAGCCCCGACCTTTTCAAAATTATTCCGGACAGCATAACCGCCGCCGCACCTATAAAGTACGCCGCCGGCGCTGCCCACCACGCTCCGCCGGGCAGTGCACCGGCAAAAAGAGCGATTACCGGCATTTTCGCACTGCACGGAATAAATGACGCTGTTATAACTGTCATGCGCCTGTCGCCATCGTGTTCTATGGTGCGCGATGCGGATATCGCCGGTACGGAACAGCCCGTGCCGATAAGCAGGGGGATAATGCTCTTCCCCGAAAGCCCGAAAACACGGAAAATTCTGTCCGTTATAAAGGCAATTCTGGGCATATATCCGCAGTCCTCCAACAGACTCAGCACGAAAAACAGCACCGCAAGCTGAGGCAAAAAGCCAAGCACGGTGCCTGTCCCCTTCACCGCTCCGCAGTCTGCCATGTCAACCAAAAATCCCGGCGCACCGCGCAAAATCCGCCGCAGCCCTGCCGAAACCCATGTTTCAAAAAACGTCCCCGTTATAAAGTCCGCCGCCTTGGCGCAAACACCGTTTACCGAAAGGCGGTACACCAAAAACATCACCGCGGCAAAAAACGGAATAGCAGTGTATTTTCCCGTTGCAAGCCTGTCAAACAGGCTTGTCTTTCTTTTTTTGCCTTTTATTATGTATTTGGGCACGGTTTGCTGAATATAGTCATACCGCGCAGAAACAATTATGCTGTCCCTTGAATCGCCGTGTATTTTTTCACACAAAGAAACTGCCTTTTCAATTTGTGTTTTTTCCGGCGCGGAAAGCTTTAGCATGTTTTCACCTTCAAAAATTTTTACGGCATACCACCGCAAAAGCCTGTCCGGTACTTTTTCCGCAATAATTTTTTCAATATCCCGTATCACACCTTCGGTAACGCTGTCAAATCTAAACGGTGACGGCGAAAAACGCGGATTTTCTGCCGCAGATATTGCAGATTTTACAAGCGCGTCAAGCCCCTTGTTTTTCAAAGCGGACACCGCAGCCGCCTCGCACCCGAAAGCCGCGCCCAAGCCGGCGGCGTCGATTTTATCCCCGGAACGCTGTGCCTCGTCCGCCATATTCAGCGCAATAACAACAGGCATTCCAAGCTCGCAAAGCTGGGTTGTAAGATACAGGTTGCGTATGGGATTTGTAACGTCAATTATGTTTATTACCGCATCGGGGCGCTCGTTTACAAGGCAGTCGCGGGCGGCGAGCTCCTCCGGGGTGTACGGCGTAAGGGAGTATATGCCGGGAAGGTCGATTAATGTCACGTTTTTGTGCCCCAAAACCGTCCCCTCCGCCTTCTCCACCGTAACTCCGGGGCGGTTGCCCACATACCGCGCCGAACCGGTGAGCTTGTTAAACAATGTGGTTTTTCCGCAGTTCGGGTTGCCTGCAAGGGCGATTTTTATGTTCATGCGCCCTTCCTCACTTCATGTAGGCGCATATGCCGTCATATATCGCCTGAGCAACCTTTGTCTGATAAGAATTTTCCGTCAGAAGTTTTTCCTCCTCGGGATTTGACAGAAATCCGCACTCCACTATAGCCGCAGGGGTTTTGACGCCCTTTAGCAGATATACCTCGCCCGGGGCTTTTTTCGCGGTTCTTGTGTTGCCGTCAGCAAGAGAAGTTATAAGGGATTTCTGAACGGCGCCGCCCAGTGCTTCCGACTCGCTGTTATCGGCGTAAAACACCTGCGCGCCGCGGTATTTCGACTGTTCGAATTTATTCTGATGCACGCTTACAAACACTGCGTTTCCGTTTTCCTCCAAAACCTTTTTTCTGTTTGAAAGGTCGGAGCGTTTTTGGGCGCGGATTTTGCTGCTTTCCGTTGTATGCAGCGATGTGTCCGTATCACGGGTCATAATCACCTTTTTGCCTTCCTTTTCCGCAATCGTTTTAAGCTGCAGCGCTATGGAAAGGTTTATGTTTTTTTCAAGAACACCGGTGCATCCCACCGCGCCGCCGTCCATTCCGCCGTGCCCGGGGTCTATTACTATTACATTCTTTTCGCCCGGGGCGGCAACATCTTCCGCCCTTCCGAAAAATGCCGCGGAAAACACAATTGCCGCCGCAAGAAATATACATAATGCAACATATGATTTTTTTAACAGTATAAGCATACGCAAATTCACCTCGTACTAATGTATATTTTACCCGAGGCATATTTATGCTTTTCGCCGTCACAAATTACGGCAAAAAAACAAGCCGGCTTCAAAACCGCCGGCTTGAAATTTAAATATTTGTATAAACATTACTTTCCCTTGGGATTCGGCCCGTACTGGTTGGTTCCGGGCTGACTGTCAAGAACGGAAAATACAAAAAGTATTATGCCGCCGAAAAACGGAATAAGTCCCAAAAGCAGGCACCAGCCGCTTTTGCCCGTATCGTGCAGTCTTCTTACGTTCAGAGCCAAATTAGGTATCAGTGTTACAAGGGAGTATATGCCGATAAGGAAAGCGCCTATTCCTATAACAACAAGATCTTCTTCATAACCGATATAGTCTATTCTCGGTACAATCAGCAAAAAGTAGAGAATAGATACGATAATGGAATTCATCAATCCGGCAAACCAAAATTCGCTGCGTCTGCTGCGGCCGCTAAACTGCGCATACTTTTTAAACATGCTTGCGTAAGCGGTGAACAGGTTGAAATTTTCAACCTCGGTATTCGGCATCTCATACAGCGGCTTATCCTGCGCTGCAGAGGGCTGAATTTCTGCTCCGCAATTGGGGCAGAATTTTGATTGTCCGGCATCATTGCCGCAATTGGAACAATACATAAAAATCTCCCTCCGAAATATTATTTAGTGTGTTAAGAACAGCATTGCCAGGAACAGAAGCATAATAACCCATGTGCCTGCTTTTACTTCCTTAGCCTTGCCCGAGAACAGCTTGATTGCAACATATGAAATCAAACCGAAAGCGATACCGTAGGAAATGTTGTATGCAAAGGGCATCATAGCTATTGTCAGGAACGCAGGAACCGCAACATCTGTGCTGAACCAGTCGATTTCCTTAACGCAGCCCATCATAAGTACGCCTACGTAAATCAAAGCCGCAGCCGTTGCACAGCCGGGAACCAACTGAGCTATGGGGCTTAAAAACATTGCAATAAGGAACAGAAGCGCCGTAACCATTGAGGTAAGACCTGTTCTTCCGCCTTCTGCAACGCCGGCTGAGGACTCAACGAATGTTGTAACGGTTGAAGTACCCAAAATTGCACCTGTTGTGGTTGCAACAGCGTCTGCAAGCATAGCTTTGTCCATGTTGGGAACTTCGCCTTCTTTTGTCAGCATGTTGCCGCGTGCGCAAGCGCCGTACAGTGTGCCCAATGTATCAAACATATCAACCATGCAGAATGCAAGGGCTGTTGTTGCGATTGTAAGAACCAGGTTTGCGGTGCCGTGTTCTGCCGCAAATGCCGAGAAGTCAAAGCCTTCGGTAAATACCTTTGCGAAAGCCTGAGTTGAAAAATCAGAGAATGCGGCAAAGGGACTTGCCATCTCGATTTTTAAGTTAGCATAAAAATCCGGAACGGTGAAGCCCAGGAGATAATATGCAGCCGCGCCGCCTAAAATTCCCCACAAAACCGCGCCTTTAACGTTTTTCTTTGCCATAACCGCAATTGCGATAACCGCTGCGATTGTAATAATCATGGGCATTACGTTTGCCCATGAGCCTATCAGCATATTAAATGAAGCAAGAGTAACACCGGTTGAAGTGCTGGGGATAATAATCTTTGCATTCTGCAGACCCAAAAATGCGATAAACAAACCGATACCGGCAGGGATTGCAACCCTTACGCAATTGGGGATGGCGCTGAATATTTTCTTTCTTAAACCGGTAACGGTAAGAAGGATAAACACAATACCGTCAATTAAAACCAAAACCAAAGCGTTTGCGTATGTAAGACCCATGCCTACGCATACCGTGTAAACAAAAAATGCGTTAAGGCCCATTCCGCTTGCCTGTGCCAGAGGAAGGTTTGACAAAAGACCGATTAAAACCGTGCCGATAATTGCCGAAACTGCTGTTGCAATATAAATTGCACCGTAGGAAACGCCCAAAACGTTTGTGGTGTCACCGAAGGGATTTGCAAACATGTTTGCGTTAACCATAAGGATATACACCATTGCAAAGAATGTTGTTATACCCGCCATTACTTCAGTACGAACCGTCGTACCGTTTTCCTTAAGTTTGAAAAACTTCTCCATAATAATCTCCTTTATTAGTTAATAATGGACTTCCAACGTGAAAATTTTATCACATTATGTTGAGTTAGTCAACACAAACCTTGTTTTGTCTACTATATTTAGTTAAAATTTTGTGAATTTTTACAAAATTATTACAAAAGCCTTGATTAAACAGCGTATATATGTTAAAATAGAAACGTCTTGTATTAATGAAGAGGTGGTTTTTTGCGATATATCATAAATACCGGGCGTTTGAAAGGTGAAGCGGAGGAGCTTATGTTTTATGACAGAACTAAGGCTTCAAAAGATAAAAAAATCGTGAAACCGGCACTGAAGTTTAAACGCCGTATCACTAAAGGCTGCGGCAGCCTTATTGAAAAATTTAAAATTCTCTACAATAAAAAATCTCATATAACCGATATAAAACCGGCAATTGAAAAATCAAGGGTAATGCGCGGCGCGCTGTACACAGCGGCGGCGTTTGTTATGTGCTTTGTGCTGTACGGCTCGGTTATGGCGCTTGATCTTACCGCCGCTTCCACGGCTATGGTGGACGGTCATACGGTGGGCGTTGTTACGGACAAGGCAGAGTTTGAGCAGTTTTACAAAACGGTTCACAGTGAACTTGCCGCAGAGGCAAGCGACATAGGAAATGAGAAAACCGTAAGCTTTTTTCCCTGTATTGCAAGCAGAAAAGGGCTTACCGACGAATATACCCTGCGTCAGAACATCATGGCGCTGTACGACAGCACGGCTCAGGCATACGCCGTTTACGTTGACGGCAGCATTGTATGCGCCTCCTTTGAGGAAAAGGACGTGACAGACGCGCTTGACAGCATTCTTACATCATACGGCGGCAACGGCGAATTTGTGGAAAACGTCGAAGTTAAGCGCGAGTACGTGACCACAAAGTACTTAAAATTCGGAGATAACATAAAAAAGGCGCTTACCGCGAAAAAAACCGCGGAGGGCGAATATATTGTGGGCGAGGGTGAAACTTTATGGGAGATTGCCGCGTCCAATAATATGTCACTTGAACAGCTTGAGGCGAAAAACCCCGGCATTAACGAAAACGTTGCCCCCGGCACAAAGCTTAACGTAACGGTATCGGTGCCGCGGATTTCGGTAAGAACCAAAAATTATGTTGAAGGAAATTTTGCCGTTTCACGTCAGGTTGAAACGGTGTATGACGATACAATGGCAAAAGGCAAAACCGAGGTTGAATCGGAAGGTTCGGACGGCGTTGTGTACGTTAAAAAGGACATTATCTCGATAAACGGCGAAGAAGTTGACGAGAAAATATATGAGGAAAAGACCGTAAAACCGGCAGTTAAGCAGGTTGTAAAGGTGGGCACGCGCCCGGCAGGACTGGGAACCGGCGAATTTATCCGCCCCACCTACGGCGCACTGAGCTCGCGTTACGGTCAGCGCTGGAACAGACAACATCAGGGCATTGACATTGCCGCCTCCACAGGCACGGACATATATGCCGCAGACGACGGCGTTGTGGAGTATTCCGACTGGGAAACAGGCTACGGCTACGTAGTTAAAATAAACCACAGCAACGGCTATGTTACTTATTACGGTCACTGCAGCGCCCTTATAGCAAAAGCGGGGGACGTTGTGGAAAAGGGCGATCTTATCGCAAAGGTCGGCTCAACCGGCAACAGCACCGGCCCTCACCTGCATTTTGAGGTGCGCCTAAACAATGTTCCGCAGAATCCTTTGGAGTACATTAACGCAAATTAATATTTTGCGAAAGGAGCTTTAACAATGGAAAAAACAATTCTGGTTGTTGATGATGAAGCGCCTATTGTTGATATTTTAAAAATCAACTTAAAGAAAAACGGCTACAAGGTTTTGGAGGCTTACGACGGCGAAAGCGCTTACAGGATCGCCATTGAGGAAAACCCCGACCTTATTCTGCTTGACGTTATGCTGCCCAAAATGGACGGCTTTACGGTGTGCCGCAAACTTCGCGAGAGGATTGACACGCCTATTGTTATGATTACCGCCCGGGGTGAAGAAGAGGACAAGGTTTTGGGTCTTGCAATCGGTGCGGACGACTATATTACAAAACCTTTTTCCATAAAGGAACTTATCGCCAGGGTTCAGGCAAACCTGCGGCGCGGCGCAAAGGAATTTACATATATAGACAGCGACGAAAACGACAAATGCATAAAGCAGGGCGAGCTTACTCTAAATCTTGAACGCCTTGAGGTTAAGAAAAACGGAAAGCTTATCGAGCTCACTCTCCGCGAGTTTGAGCTTTTAAAGTTTCTTGCAATGCAGCCGGAGAAAATATATTCCCGCGAGGCTTTGATGGAAAAGGTTTGGGGTTACGACTATCTGGGCGATTTGCGCACGGTTGACGTTACCGTAAGGCGCCTGCGCGAGAAAATCGAGGACAATCCTTCGGAGCCTAAGTATGTTATAACAAAAAGAAGCATGGGCTACTATTTTGCACGGCAGTAAAAAAAATTTCAAAAAACTCTTGACAACAGAAAAAATTTGATATATACTTACCGTAATGACTGTGACGAAGACGGTCGGATAAAAGGGTTTTGAGAGAGTTGGCGGTT
>CAJLYO010000092.1 GCA_905210885.1 uncultured Eubacteriales bacterium
CGTGACTATACGATATCCGGCAATCACGGCAAAAATTTAATACCATACCCATTCCCATATCACAATATATACGGAGTGAAAAACGGTATCACCGTAACCGACAGCGGAAACAGCTCAATTACATTAAACGGAACGGCTACAGCTTCCACTCCCATATATCTGACCACTACAAGTGATTTTTCAATCCTTAGCGGAAAATACTTCTTTTCCGGGATTGCGCAAAAACTCAGCGGTTTGAGTATGTCAATTGAAGCTAGTACCGATGATGGTGTATCATTTTATGCAACTGACCATGGCGGAGGGGGTGTCCTTAATGCAGCCGTTGCTGCAAATGCGGAAAAAGAACTGGGTGTCAACGTTACAATAAGAATAAGTAAAGGGGCTGTTCTTGAGAATGTTATAGTAAAACCTCAGTTGGAAAAATATAATGCCCGGGAAAACCTGATACCGTATCCATATTCCAATACAACAAAGACTGAAAACGGAATAACATTCACGGATAACGGGGATGGCACAATAACAGCAAACGGAACTGCAACCGGTCAAGCTCAGTTTTATGCAAGGAACTCTTCAAATAAGCTATTAATAGATGATAATTACACATATGTGTTTTCCGGCTGTCCCCAGGGCGGTTCATCGGGTACCTACAATTTTGAAGTTTCTGTCTATAATAATAATAACTTAAGTTTATCCAGAGCGGACTACGGAAGCGGATCCTATTTCGAATCGACAGAACTTGACGGTCTTACAGGAATAACAGCGAGAATCATGATATCAAAAGGAGCCACCGTAAACAACTTGGTGTTTAGTCCGCGGATTGAAAAGTATCATGCAGAATCTGAACCGTATAAAGCTGTGGGAGATTATGACACGGAAAGCGGCAAGTACAAGATACCTGTTAAAAACGGCAATGAAGTTACAAACATTCTGCTTGACGCACCTGTAAAACCCGGTGAGAGTATAAACAAAATCAATGACAATCTGCCGGACATAAAGCTTCATGACGGAACAAATGTATTAAATGTTCAGACGGAAGTTAAGCCGTCAGCAGTTAACTGGCAGTACTACAAATATTAAGAAAGGATTGATTAAAATGTTAGGAAAAATTATCGAAGGCACACTTATTACACCGTCGGAGAACGAGCGCAGAAAGCTTGTTATTGCAAATCCCACAGACGAAATTTTAAAGCAGGTTTTAGGCTACAAAGAGGTAACAGAGGCTGACAAGCCGGAGTATAACGTGGAAACGCAGTATTTAAAACCTGTGTACACAGAGTCGGACGGCGGCATTTCGGTAACGTGGGAGGTATGCGATGTTGAAACTTCTGAAAATACCCAATCAGATAATTAAGGGCAGGCTTACACCACTTAAGAAGGTTGATTTTATTGTGCTTCACCACATGGCACACCCTACGGCGGACGTAAAAACCGTTGAAGGCTGGCACATTGCAAAGGGGTGGAGCGCAATCGGCTACAACTACTGGGTAGGATTTGACGGAAGCGCATACACAGGCAGAGGACTTAACGTTTCCGCAAGCGTTTTGGGGCATAACGGCAATATTGTAAGCATCGGTTTCCAGGGCGATTACGAAAATTCAAACAGGGTTATGCCGGATAAACAGTTTAATGCAGGTGTTGAGGTTATTAACATGTTAAAGGAAAAGTACCCCAATGCCAAAATCGTAGGACATAAGTATTTCGGCGGCAGTGTATGCCCCGGAAAGCATTTCCCCCTTGAGGAAATGGCGGAACAAAAGAAACGAGGTGAAGCCGAAATGGTGTACAACTACATTGATGAAAATATGCCCGAATGGGCAAGAAAAACCGTGCAAAAGCTTGTAAACAAAGGCTATCTCAACGGCAACGAAAATGGCGAGTTAGGGCTTACGGACGTTATGCTTAAATTGCTTGTAATAAACGACAGGGCAGGTGTGTACGGTGATTAAACTGAAAATTGGTTCAAAACTTGCAGAGGTTGACGGACTGACGGTATGCCTTGACGTTTCGCCCTTTGTGAAAGGCGACAGAACATTTGTCCCGGTGCGGTTTATAGCGGAAACACTGGGACAGCCGGTAGAATGGGACGAGGGCACGCAGACGGTGACCATAGGCGAAAAAACGCGGTATTTTCCCACTGCTGACCAGTGTGCCATTGATTGGGCAATGAGGTACAACAACCTTTCAATCGGACTGCACAGGGAGCTTGCAAGCTCAATTTACAATGGCAAGAAGGGGTATTACTACACCGAGCCGAACACAGGCACGTCCAACAACTCCGTACCGTCAGTTATAGGGGGCAAAAGCCGCACAGCGGTTATACATTCTCATGCGTCCACGGGAAACGGAACGCAGAAGGCGGACAGGCTTTCGTCAAGCGATATAGCCGCGGCAAACACGTGGAAGTGCGACAACTACGCCGCAACGCCATGCGGAAAGCTTGAGGTGTACCGATACAAAACGCGGAAATGCGAAACGGTGTCCCTTGAAATTCCATATGACAGACGGGCAGTAAAGAAGCTGCGCGGCGCATGGGGCTACGGTGACATGCGCAAAAACGATGAATTTTTTGACGGATACAACATCGGCACCGTGTCCGTTGAGGCTGATTTTTACAACAAGCTGTTTTCCGAGGGAAGGCAGTTTCCGATTTATGAATAAAAAATGTTCTCCTGTCGTTTTGGCAGGAGAACATTTTTTATTCACCGGATGTGTACAAAATTCAGATATTACAGTATCTGCCCGAATACTGCTAGTCCGCTTTTGGGAATATCCACCCTTTCAAAGCCGTTTATCTGCCCTTTTCCGACAAAATCACCCATACAATTATAAATCTCGTATGTGAGAGTTTCCGCGGCGCGGCAAATAACATAATTTTTTGCCGTTCCGTTTACCACCGTGGAGTTTTCGCGGGAAATTTCCGCACATTTGTCATTTGAATACACGGCAATGATTTCCTCGCGATCGTTATACGCTTTTGCGGAGGTATAAAAAAGATGCGGCTCCGACACCGATATATTACTTTTTAACAGCAGATTTTTATTTTTATCCATAAAATCCAACCAAAACTTAAGCATTCTCCTGTGGTTATCCGGCAGGCTTTCAAGCTTTACGGATATCTGCACAACGGCAAATATACAGTCTATAATCTGCGCTGCGGCGTTTTCGGCACTGTCTTCAATATCCCACATAAGCATATCGGAATGTACGGCGGTATTTCCGCTTGTAAGCCTTAAATCAAGACAGCCGACACGGTTTGTAAGCCCGTCTGCAGGGCAGTCGGCAACGCGGAGCATGTTCCCGTACTTTCGCATATTGGGTCCCACATAATTTTGGCGAAACTCAATCAAAATATTGTTTTTAAGACCGCAAAGCCGTGTGCTTATATCTGTCATAAGCTTATCTACCGCCGTATGCAAAACGGGGATATCCATGCCGTCCTTTGCAGGCACGCCGTCTTTATTTTCAAAAGAATCGATAAAATCAAGCTTTAAGCCGTCAATTCCCCAGTTTGAAACGGCATTTTCATACACGGAAATTAAAAATTCACGTACATCGGGATACCTCGGGTCCAAAACCGCCGCACCGTTTTGTTCCGAACGATACAAAATCTTATCCTTAAAGCGCTCCCAATTTTTCGACTTAAATCCCAAATAGGGTACGGAAAACCACATTATGTACTTTAACCCAAGCTTATGAACACGGCGCACATGCTCGCTTATACAACTGATTTTTTTGCCGCACACCTCCCAGTCACCGCAGTATAGGTATCCGCAGTTTGTATCGTCCGTCTGCCAGCCGTCATCTACAATGACATTTTTAAACCCGTATTCCGCAGCAGCTTTGCACTCCTCCTCTACCGCTTTTTCATAAACCTCCTGGTGATAGCTGTACCAGAATGAGTAAAGAGTCGAAAAGGCAGAGTCCGGGACATTCATGGGCGTTACGTCATTTTCCCACCAGGCAGACACATTTCTTAAGCTGTCCGCAATATTTAGCTCTCTTTTGTCGATATAAACCAAAAATTCCGTTTCGGGTGCGTCTGTATACTGCATAAGCGGAACGGAAAAACTTACCGAAAGGCGGCACTTTTTTTCTATAACTCCGTAGTTTATATCAATATGCTTTTTCGTTTCGGACAGTGCGGCGGTAAGCCGCGCACAATCGTCATTATCATAAAAGCACAAAAGGGGCATGCCCTTTGCAATTTCGGAGCACATGCCGGTTCCGCCCCAGTCCGGCTTTAGAAAACGCGGCGAGCCAAGCTGCGGCGCGGAGTTTGGCAGCCACACGTTAAACATCCCCGTCAGCGGAAACTCCATATCAAGCTTTACGGCGGAATCCGGAGTTAAATCATTTGCGCTCCATGCCGCTTTAAACCTGTAAATCTGCACGCCGCCGTTATCAGAAATTTTATTAAATTCGCTTTTTACTGCGGTGTTTGAAGTGATATTGTAATTCATATTAAACCTCCTAAATGTTGTTAAATAATCAACATTGTTTTGTATTGACTTGCCGTTTTAAAAATGTTATGATTATATGAGGGAGAGATATAATCATGAGTTATGTTATTATTCAATGCCTGATAATTTTCGCGGTAATTTGTGTGATATTCAAGCACAGCGGCTTTCCTAAAATTTTTCCTCTCTTGTATATAGGGCTGTGCCTTATGACAGCCTCAAATATCATGTATATGTCAAATCTTCGGCAGGAATGGCTTGTAAACACCTTCCGCGACCTCAGATACCTTCTGCATACACACAAAATCAGTATGCACACGCTGAAAAACATCTCCGTTATCGGCGAGGTTATGATGCTTTCGTTTTTTGTGCTTTTCGCCTCAACGCTGGATAAAAACAACAGGTTTAAATACTACCTTGCATTTATCCCCGTAGCGGCATACTTTTACTTAAATCTTCCGGACACGCTTTACGCAATTTATCTTCACGTAAATACAGCAGGTCAAAAGGTGATAAGCTTCAATGCATTGCTGTATATAAAACAGTCAATAGTCCTCATATGTTTTATGTGTCCGTATATTGCCATATATGCTTACTACAGAAGGACAATTTTGCTTATAGTAAAACGCAACCTTATACTTTGTGCGCTTATAACGGCATTTACGCAAATTGCGATAGCTGCGCTTTCATACTTCGGGGTAACAGACAACATATTTAATCTTACCCTTGAAATACTGTTTATAAAAAACGTGCCCGAAAACTTTATACTCTCGGGAGTGCTTATTTTCGCGGTTTTATTTACCGCAGCGCTTTCCGTTTATATGATATTCCGAAGCAAGGTGTTTACATCGCAAATCAGGCTTTCCAAAATATCAATATACAAAAAAAGCGCCGGGCTTGACAAAAATCTGCGAATGATACTTCATACGTATAAAAATATGTTTTTTTCGTTCAAGCAGCTTTCCGCACTTGCGCTTGCCGACGGCGTAAAACCCGGCAGCCAGGCTGAGGAATGTCTGGACGAAATGAACCAGATTGCAAACAGCGCCCTTTACATGCTTACAAACCAGCTTGAAATGCTGAGAAAAATCGACTTATCCGCAAAGCCGGTAAATATTTCTGAGGCGATAAATCTTGCAATCGAAAAAATGCACTACGATGAAAAAATACGCATAACGGTAAGTATTAACACCTGCGAAACCTATATAACCGCCGACTCCTTCTATCTTACCGAGCTTTTCTACACGCTGCTTACAAATTCTGCCGAAGCGTTAAACAATGTGCGCAATCCCCGGATATCCGTCACGGTGTACTCTGAGGGAAACTGGTTTTTGTTTGAGGTTTACGACAACGGCGCGGGAATCGACAAAAAAATACAGCGCAGAATTTTCAAACCGCTGGTGTCGGGAAAAAGCGGAAGCAAAAACTGGGGCATAGGACTTTACTACGTAAGTAAAATCGTTTCTGCCCACAAGGGCTATATTTTTCTTGAAAGCGAGCCCGGTCAGTACACCAAATTTCAGATATACCTGCCAAAACTTTCAAACAAGGGGGAAAAACGAAATGAAAATCAAAATACTGCTTTGTGACGATATGCCCTACGTATGCCACTATTTCAAAACCATACTGGGTACGAAGGAAAACATAGAGCTTGTAGGCATAGCCAATTCCGCCGAAAGCTGTATGGAACTTGTAAGGGAGAAAAATCCCGACGTGGTACTTCTCGATATCCAGATAAACACGGACGATGAGGGCATACATATTTTAAAAAGCATAAAGGAGTATTCGGAAAATATTAAGGTAATAATGCTTACCATTCATGAGGAGGACGAATTTATATTCCGTTCCATTTCTCTCGGCGCAAGCGATTATATACTGAAAAACGATAATCCCGAAGTTATAATGGACGCAATAGTAAACGCATATAACGGAAAAACCTCCCTTAATCCCCAAATTGCGCAAAAGCTGATTAACGAATGTTACAAGGTTAACCGCCGCCACAACGACATGCACAAAATTATTAACTCCATAGCACAGCTTACTGCGTCGGAGTATAAAATTCTGAACCTGATTTACGAAGGTCACAGCTACTCGGAAATTGCAAAAGCAAGGTTTGTCGAGGAGGTTACAATACGTACACAGGTTAATAAAATTCTTAAAAAATTTGAAGCAAGAAATATGTCCGAGCTTATAAGCCATCTGAAAAAGATACAAATCTTTGAAAATCCGCACCCCGAACTTTAGGCAGACGTTACGATATCTGAACTCGGATATTGCAGCGTCTGCCTAACCGTAAAACAGCGGAACGACACATAGGTCGTTCCCTACACGATATCTGTAACAAATCTTGGTTTTCAAGGCGCCTTGCAAAAGGAAAATTACAGACTGTTGAGCGTT
>CAJLYO010000093.1 GCA_905210885.1 uncultured Eubacteriales bacterium
AACGGCAGATGATAATGAAAAGCCAAACGGCATAGAACCGGACAGTGCAGAGTCCAACCGTACTGTACAAAATATCCCCGAACCGGACAGTGCAGAATCCGCCTTCCTGGTACAAGCGATAGAACTGGTAGAAAAGAACCTCGACGTCAACGGCTACTCCGTAGAGCAACTAAGCCGTGACCTCTGCATGGAACGCACCGGACTCTACCGCAAGCTGGTGACTTTGCTCGACCAGTCCCCCAGCCTCTTTATCCGCAACATCCGTCTCCAACGGGCAGCGCAACTACTTGCCGAAGGCAAACTGAGCGTAACCGAAATAGCGGAACGTACCGGCTTCAGCAGTTCCAGCTACCTAAGCAAATGTTTTCAAGAAATGTATGGATGCCGTCCCTCGGAATATACAGAGAAAGCGAAGAGAATGGGACAAGAAGAGAACAGAGCAAAAGCAGGGCAAGCAGAGAACGAGAAGCCACATGAGAAAGCAAAAGAAGAAAAGGAAATGAAGAAATCAACCTGATTGTTGTTTGTTTCAACATAGCTATTGTCCGCAAAATGTCCTTCCATCCTACCTTTGCCGTATCATAAAGCACTTAAAGAAACCATGAAAATGAATCTAAGAAAAACAGGCATCCTGTTGGCATGGGCCATGATCATTGCCGCAAACGGTACGGCACAAAACGTACAACGTACTTCCCAAGGCATCAAGTATGCAGCACAAGGGATGAACGTCAGTGTAGAATTTTATTCGCCTTCCATCGTCCGGGTATATAAGACGCCCGGTGAGACAGCTTCCGACAAAGAAAGCCTCGTTGTCATCAAAGCACCGGAACAAACCCCGGATAATGAAAAAACTGACGTTGATAATGTTCAAAACCCCATTGAAAACACCGAACAAAACGTTGAAAATTAAAAATTTACGAAAAATTACAAAAAAATATTGCACTTTATATTATTGTGTGCTAAAATATTAACGTTGAGAAAAATTTTATGTAAAAGGAGTATATGCCTTATGTCATTCAAAAGCAAATATTTACAAGACGTAATGGAAACCGTTGAAAAGCGCAACCCCGGTGAAAAAGAATTTCACCAGGCTGTAAGAGAGGTTCTCGAATCATTGGAACCCGTTGTTGAGCGCCACCCCGAGTATGAAAAATCAGGTCTTATCGAAAGATTGGTTGAGCCTGAGCGTGTAATTATGTTCAGAGTTCCCTGGGTTGACGATAACGGAAACGTTCAGGTTAACAGAGGCTTCAGAGTTCAGTTTAACAGCGCAATCGGACCTTACAAGGGCGGTCTTCGTTTCCACCCGTCAGTATATCTCGGAATTATCAAATTCTTGGGATTTGAGCAGATATTCAAAAATTCACTTACCGGTCTTCCCATCGGCGGCGGCAAGGGTGGCAGCGACTTTGACCCCAAAGGCAAGTCGGATAACGAAGTTATGAAGTTCTGCCAGAGCTTTATGACAGAGCTTTCAAAGCACATCGGTGCCGACACAGACGTTCCCGCAGGCGATATCGGCGTAGGCGGCAGAGAAATCGGCTATCTTTTCGGTCAGTACAAACGTTTGAGAAACGAATTTACAGGCGTTCTCACCGGTAAGGGTCTTACATACGGCGGAAGCCTTGCACGTACGGAAGCTACAGGCTACGGTCTTTGCTACTTCACAGATGCTATGCTCCGTGACCATAATGATACATTCAAAGGCAAGACTGTTGTAATTTCGGGTTCCGGCAACGTTGCTATCTACGCTACGGAAAAGGCTACAGAGCTCGGCGCAAAGGTTGTTGCAATGAGCGACTCAAACGGTTACGTTTATGATAAAGACGGTATCGACCTTAAGGCCGTAAAGCAGCTTAAAGAAGTTGAAAGAAAGAGAATTAAAGAATACGTTAAGGATCACCCCAATGCTGAATACCATGAAGGCTGCAAGGGTATCTGGACAATTAAGTGCGATATCGCTCTGCCCTGCGCTACTCAGAACGAAATTGACGAGGAATCAGCTAAGATTCTTGTTGCAAACGGCTGCAAAATCGTTGCAGAGGGCGCTAACATGCCTTCAACACCCGAAGCAATCAACGTATTCCTTGAGAATAAGCTTCTGTTCGGTCCGGCTAAGGCTGCAAATGCCGGCGGCGTAGCTACATCTGCTTTGGAAATGAGCCAGAACAGCATGAGATACAGTTGGACATTTGACGAAGTTGACGCAAAGCTTAAGGGCATTATGGAGAATATCTATGCAAATACCCGCGACGCTGCAAAAGAGTACGGCTTTGAAGATAACTTTGTTGTCGGTGCAAACATTGCAGGCTTTAAAAAGGTTGCAAATGCAATGATGGCACACGGTATTGTTTAATTAGGCAACACACCCGAGCAGGAAGGATTTAACTCTTTCCTGCTTTTTTCTTAATACGTTTTCGGGAGCATTTTACTGATGAAAAATTTTATGCCCATATGCAAAGAGGATATGACCTCAAGAGGGATTGACGTTTTGGACTTCGTTTATGTAGTTGGTGACGCTTACGTTGACCACCCCTCCTTCGGCTGCGCGATTATATCACGCGTTTTGGAGGCGGCAGGTTATACCGTGGGAATAATTGCACAGCCGAACTGGCGCACTACGGAAGATTTTAAAAAACTCGGCAAACCCAAGCTTGGCTTTTTGGTAAGCGCCGGCAACATTGACAGCATGGTAAATCACTATACCGTTGCAAAAAAAATCCGCTCCGAGGATTACTATTCACCCGGCGGAAAGGCAGGCTGCCGCCCGGACAGAGCTACAATTGTATACTGCAACAAAATCCGCGAGGCTTACGGAGGTGTGCCCATAATAATAGGCGGCGTTGAGGCGTCGCTCAGGCGTTTTGCCCATTATGACTACTGGGACAACAAGGTCCGCCGTTCACTGCTTTTTGACAGCAAAAGTAATCTTTTAATCTACGGAATGGGCGAACATCAGATTGTAAAAATTGCCGACAGACTTAAGGCCGGCTGCTCAATAAAGGAGATTACGGACATTGACGGAACGGCATACATTGCCTCCGAAAAGCCGGAAAATGCACAGGAAATACCTTCTTTTGAACAAGTCCGCGAAAACAAACACGACTACGCCGTGTCCTGCCGCATGCAATACGAACAGGACGAAACACCACTTGCGCAGCTACATATTGACAAATGGCTGGTGGTAAATCCTCCGTCACCGCCCCTTACGCAAAAGGAGCTTGACCGCGTGTACTCTCTGCCGTACATGAGAAACTACCACCCGGTATATGAAAGCGAAGGCGGTGTACCGGCAATAAAAGAGGTAAAATTCAGCATAACCTCAGCCCGCGGCTGTTTCGGCGCATGCAACTTCTGTGCCATAGCCTTCCACCAGGGCAGAACGGTGACATCGCGAAGCCACAAATCAATAATTCACGAGGCGGAAATGCTTACACACGAACCGGATTTTAAAGGCTATATTAACGATGTCGGAGGTCCCACGGCAAATTTCCGCTCGGGACCGTGTGATAATAAAAAGCGCTGCCCCGGAAGGCAATGCCTTTTCCCAAAGCCTTGCCCGAATTTAAAAATAGACCATTCGGATTACGTAAGTCTGCTCAGAAAACTGCGGGAAATCCCGGGAATAAAAAAGGTTTTTATCCGCTCCGGAATACGGTATGACTATCTGATTTACGATAAAAACGACACATTTTTCAATGAGCTTTGCAAATACCACATAAGCGGTCAGTTAAAGGTCGCCCCCGAGCATGTTTCGGATAATGTTCTCTCCTTGATGGGCAAGCCTTCAAGAGATGTGTACGACAGGTTCTGCGAGAAATACAGGCGCACAAACGAACGGCTTAATATGAAGCAGTATCTTGTGCCTTATCTTATGTCGTCCCACCCGGGAAGCACATTAAATGACGCGATAATACTTGCGGAATACCTTCGCGACCATGGCATAAACCCTCAGCAGGTTCAGGATTTTTATCCGACCCCTGGCACAATTTCCACATGCATGTATTATACGGGAATTAATCCGCGGACAATGAAAAAAGTATATGTCCCCACGGATTACAATGAAAAACAGATGCAGCGCGCGCTTTTGCAGTACAAAAACCCGGCAAACTATAACCTTGTATATAAAGCTTTGATAAAAGCAGGACGTGAGGATTTAATAGGCTACGACAGAAAATGTCTTATAAGACCGAAAGGAGTTAATAAAAATGGCAAAAATTTTGGACGGCAAGCTGGTGTCACAAAGAATAAAAAACGAACTGAAGGAAAAAGTGGCAGACATGAAAGAAAAAGGCGTTAGCGTAGGTCTTGCGGTTGTTATCGTGGGCGATGACCCGGCAAGCAGAATTTACGTTAACTCAAAGAAAAAGGCATGCGAGGAAATCGGGATTTATTCCGAGGAGCACGCTCTGCCGAAAGCCACTTCGGAACAGGAGCTTTTAGCCCTTGTGGACAAGCTTAACCATGATGACAAAATTGATGGCATTTTGGTTCAGCTTCCTCTTCCTTCACATATTGACGAAAAGAAAATTATAAATGCCATCGGCCCCAAAAAAGACGTCGACGCATTCCACCCGGTAAATGTGGGTAAAATCATGATAGGCGATTTTGATTTTCTGCCGTGCACACCTGCCGGCGTTATGGAGCTTATTGCGGAAAGCGGAATTGAAATCACGGGTAAAAACTGTGTTGTCATAGGCAGAAGCAATATTGTGGGCAAGCCCCAGGCAATGCTTTTGCTCCACAAAAACGGCACCGTTACCATATGCCACTCAAAAACAAAAAATCTTAAAGAAATCGTGAAAAACGCAGATATCGTCGTAGCTGCAGTGGGTGTTCCTCAAATGGTTACCGGCGACATGATTAAAGAAGGCGCGGTTGTTATAGACGTAGGTATGAACAGGCTTGAAAACAGAAAGCTTGTAGGTGACGTTAACTTTGAGGAATGTGAGAAAAAAGCGGCGGCAATTACCCCCGTTCCCGGCGGCGTAGGTCCCATGACAATTGCAATGCTTATGAAAAATACTGTTAAGGCGGCTGAGCTTAAATGACAAAAACCAACGCAATGCGCATGCTTGACAAGGCAAAAATACAATATGAAGCTATAACATACACGGTCGACGAAAACGACTTAAGCGGCACCCATATCGCCGCACAGGTCGGACTGCCTTATGAGCAGGTTTTTAAAACACTTGTGGCAAAGGGCGACAAAACAGGTCCGGTGGTGCTTTGTATTCCTGTGGACAAAGAGATAGATTTAAAAAAGGCAGCAACGGCAACAGGCAACAAAAAGCTTGAAATGATACACGTAAAAGACCTTTTGGGGCTTACCGGATATATCCGCGGCGGCTGCTCACCCGTGGGAATGAAAAAGGCATTCCCCACATACATCTGCCATACCGCAAGCCAACATGAAAAAATCACGGTCAGCGCAGGTGTGCGCGGCTGTCAGTTGCTTGTCGGCAGCAGTGACTTAATCACATTTACAAAAGCAACGTTATGTGACATCTGCCGCTGAAGGCGGACAGCCGAACATTTTCAAATATGCCTTATAAAATACGGAATAATCGCTGTATCCGCATTCCGTGTATATTTTTGTAGGCTTTTCTCCTGCGGCGATAAGGCTGTGAGCGTAAACAAGGCGTTTTTCCGTTATATATTTATGCGGAGAAACGCCTAATTCTTTTTTGAAATCATGAAACAGGGCAGACACCGAAACATTTAAATGTCTTGCCATTTTCTCCGCAGAAATTTCTCTTCTGTAGTTATTATCTATGTATAAAAGACAGCGTGAAACAAACTGGTTTTCCTTGCGTGCCGCCGGCGGCTCTTTTTTTATTTCACATAATTCGCACAGAAGCTGCAAAAACAGTCCGTACAAAAACAAACCGGCGTTTTCTCTCTTACATTCCAGTACATCTTTCATTCGTGCGGCAATGCGGCGGATATCGCTGCTTGTATCACGTATCAGCTTTATGCCATTTTCGCAAAACGGCGGCATATCGTAAAAGCTTATAACAAGGCGTTTGTATCTGTCCTGATTAGCTATGGAAAACATGTGATACTGCTCTTTCGGTATAACAAAGAGCGTTTCCGGGGCTGTGTTTTCCCTGTATTTTTCCGAAAGGAACTCCCCTCCTCCGTCATAGTAAAACAAAAGTTCGTTATACGGGTGAATTTCACGTCCCTTGCGTATAGACTTGCCTTCGGCATAGCGAAATAATATTTGATTGTAGCTTACAGTGTTTTCAAAATAACTCATACGTATATTTTAACACGAATTTGCAGAAATTGCAATTAAATTTACCGAATTTGCTATGTATATTTCAAAACCTGTATATTATTATGTATTCAGGAGGCGATTTACGTGAGAGAAAAAATAATCGAAACAATTTTAAAAGAAAAAATCATAGTAATAGTCCGCGGAGTTGAAAGCGGAAAGCTTATCCCCCTTGCCGAGGCAATGTATGACGGCGGCATACGTCTGCTTGAAATTACATACGGCGGAAACGACAGTCAAACGACACAAAACATAGAAATGCTTTGCCGTCACTTTGACGGCAAAATGCACATCGGCGCCGGAACGGTAACAACTCCTGCACGTGCGTCGCTTACAAAAAACGCCGGCGGTGAATTTATCATTTCCCCAAACACTGACCGCGAAACAATTAAGCTTACCCGAGAGCTTGACATGGTGTCCATTCCCGGTGCGCTTACCCCAAGCGAAATAGTTACGGCGGACAGAGCCGGCGCGGATTTTGTAAAGCTGTTTCCCGTAACCGGCTTGG
>CAJLYO010000094.1 GCA_905210885.1 uncultured Eubacteriales bacterium
ACTGGCGAAGTCTGCGGACGCTGTTATGCTCACGGTGAAAGAGGCTGAAAAGTATATGCCTGAAAACGCCAAGACGGTGGTGACAGGTCTGCCTGTAAGGGGAGCTTTCAACACTATGTCAAAGGCGGAGGCTAAGAAACAGCTGGGATTTGACGAGAACGAGATATGCGTGCTCTCAACTGGCGGAAGTCTGGGTGCAAGGGTGCTAAACGAGAATATCGCAAAGCTGCTCAAATGGTATCAGGACAATGATGTGAAGGTTTGTCACATTCATTCTTTCGGCACTTATCAGGGCTATAAGGACTATCCTGAAAAGCTGAAGGCTATGGGTATTGATATCGACAGCAGCAGGCTCATTATAAAGGACTATATCAATATGCCTGTGGCAATGGCTGCGGCTGACCTTGTTATATCAAGGTGCGGTGCGGCGTCGCTGGCGGAGCTTGAGGCTATGGGAAGAGCATCGGTGCTTATCCCGTCGCCTATGGTCGCTGAAAATCATCAGTATTATAACGGCATGGTGCTGCAAAATGCAGGGGCAGGCTTTGTTATCGAGGAAAAGGATCTGACTGATGAAAGGTTCATAGATACGGTCAGGGGGCTGATAGAAGATCCGAAAAAGCTCAGGGAGTGCTCGGAAAATGCCGCAAAGCTCCATGTTGCTGACACGGAGGACAGGATATTCAAGGCACTGGAGCCGCTTATAAAAGGCTGAGAGGACTGCGAAGTTTAAGGGGAAAGAGAACATGGATAAGAATTACAGACAGTATAACAAAAGGGCGTCGATGGACAGCATCGAAGTGCCTGATGTTGACAAGATAAAAAAGCTTTCGGACACAAAGTTCAAGGGCAGCAGCGTGAACCGCACTGCCGACGAGATATTTGACGGCGAAAAGTTCAACAAGGCAGGCGAGTTCGACCGTGCCACAAAGACTTATGACGACCCTACCAAGCACGAAGAGGACGACAAAGAGGACGATTTTCTTGAGGACGCTGCGGCTATGCCTGCACAGGCGGCAACAGGTCTTAACAAGGGCGTGAAGGTAAGAGGAGCATATGTAACGCGTGGCAAGGTGATAAAGGTGATCGTTACGGTGGTCATCATACTTGTGCTTATGGTGTTCTTCTTTCCGCCGCTGTTTTTCAATAGCGTTTTTGCCGTAGCGGCTTGTCCTTCTTTGAGCTTCGGCGGCTGACAGCCCGGCGGATTCGTCAGTGCCAAGCTTTTCCGTAACGTCTTTTGCCTTCATTAGATGCCATATCATTTGCTTCACTCTCCTTGATATTAATGTATATTCACAAAACATGCCGTTATGCACATATTATAAAACAGCCGGGAGGGGTTTTGTAATGGTTGTTTTATTAGCTATGGTTTTAAGTATGGACGCCTTCGGGATAGGCGTTTCTTATAAAATGCGAAAGATTTCCGTGCCTTTTGTGTCAAAGCTTATAATTACGCTTTTGTCCGTAATTTCCACATATGCCGCCGCGGTTTTCGGGCTGTACATATCATCATTTCTTCCCGAATCCGCAGGCAGTATAATAGGCTCTGCCATGCTTGCACTCACGGGACTTTGGATTATCGTCACTGCATCGGACAGCGGTGCGCCGAAAAAAAGCGTGCATAAAATTTTTAATATAGGCAGTGTAACAATAACGGTTGTTAAAAATCCCGAAAGCTGTGATTTTGATAAATCGCGAACTTTAGAGCCGTCGGAGGCGCTTTATATGGGGGCGGCGCTGTCGATAGATTCCTTTTGCTCGGGCATTGCAAGCGGCTTTTTGTCTGTGTCGCCCATTGTATTTTCGCTGCTTGCCGGCGCTTTTCAGCTTGCATTTTTGTATCTTGGTGAACTTACCGGCACTGCATTGGTAAAAAGCAAGGTTTTAAGTGACAAAACTTGTGTTGTGTTGTCCGGAGTGCTTTTGATTGTAATCGGTGCGCTCAGGCTTATTCAGTGATATAGCCCAGCATGTTTCCCAATGCTCTGCCGCTGTAATAGCCGGCGTTTACCGCCTCCTCAAGGGTGTTTCCGGTAGTGCCTACTTCCAATATAATCGACCCTGTTGTAAGGTGGGTGTTATACCGCTCGCGCACAAGAGAGAGCGGACGGGTAAGACCGGGGTATAAAAGGTTCATGCGTCGCTGGTACTTAAGTGAAAACTTAAGATTTTGAATCCAATTGGGATTTTCTATGCCGTTTGCGTCGCTGCCCGAAATAATCATTACCTGCGCTGTGGGTTTTCCGTCTATTTGGGACGAGTACTTGTACACATTTCCGTCTGCCTCAACGGCGTCGCGGTGCAGGTCTATTACGATTTTTATCGATGGGTTTTCCGCAAGACGCTTTTCAATAGTTTTCATTGTATTTATGTAAGAGCCGTTGTAGGAGGGATAATCGTGCACCGTTGTGTCGTGCAGTGCGACTATGCCCTCGCTTTCAAGCCCTTTTTTAAATTCCTCACCCACGCGCACGACACTGTATTTCGGGTTTTGTGTTCTGTGGGAGTCCGAAGCCTCAAAATCAGGTGCGTCAACGGGCTGATAACACTCAGATGTGTGAGTATGGACAATAAGCACCGAAGGGGCCTTTTTCGTGATTTTGAAATCAAGATTTTCATTAATAAGCTTTGCGGTGTCTATTGTATAATCCGTGTTGTTTTTCAGGACAATCCCCTCATCGGTGTTGTATGCCGCGGCAGGAGCGGACGGCTCTGTGCGCTTCGTGACGTTGGGCTGTTCCGGCTTTTTCTCCTCCGGAGGATTTTCGGCAGGCTGATTTTCCGCCATAACCGGGAGATTTTCGATGATGGAGGAGGGGTTGTAAATATCAAAGCCTATCAGAATATCGCTCATTCGCGGTGCTTTTTGGATACAAAGCGAGGGTGCGCCGTCCGATAGTATTATATTTAAAATCTGCTGATTTAGGTAGACCTTCACGGCGTTTATCGCCGCTTGTCCGAAAATCAGCGTGAATATTATTGTTAAAACTGCCGCGCATTTATACATTATGCTTTTGCCTGCGTACATTATTTTCATTATGACATCACCCATATAATGTATATGCGCCGCGGCGTGGGTTATTACTTGTATTTGTTGATATCGTCCAAAGTTACACTTTCGTGAAGTGATATGTTTATGCTGTTGGCGATTATTTCGGAGATATCCTCAATAATTTCGTCAACCTCTTTGGGTGTAACAACAAGGTTTGTATATTCCTTTGTTAACACCTCGTGAATCAGGGAATACTTTTCCTCGCGGTCGAGATTTTTTAATATGGAATAAAATTCGCTGTTTTCCCCTGCCTGGGACATAAGGCGGTCAATAACCAAATCGATTGTATCGTTTGCCATTGTCGCCGCGTCCACAACGGTGGGCACGCCGATTGCTATTACAGGTATACCCAGGGTTTCTTCGTTTATTGCCATTCTTGTGTTTCCGATGCCGCTTCCCGGTGTAAGCCCGGTGTCGGATAGCTGTATGGTGGTGCTTACGCGCTCAAGCTTTCGCGAGGCAAGGGCGTCTATTACAATTAAGAGGTCGGGTTTTACACGCTGAGCCACGCCTTTTAAAATTTCACCGGTTTCGATTCCCGTAAGTCCCAAAACACCGGGAGAAATAGCGCATACCGGGCGGATACCGTTTTCGAGTTCCTCCGGCATAAGCTGAAAAAGGTGCCGTGTTATCAAAAGCTGCGAAACCACCATAGGTCCCAGTGCGTCGGCGGTTATGTTGCGGTTTCCCAGTCCCACAACCAGAACGAGGTCGCCGTGCTTGATTTTTAAAAGCTTTGAAAGCTCGTCTGTGACTGTTTTTACGGTCTGTTCATATATCGCTTCTGTTTTGTGAATCAGTTCGGGGATTTCCACCGTGATATAATTCCCGACGGGCTTATTTATCGCCTTTTCGCCCTCACGGTTTAAAACGCGCACACGGCTTACAGTGATTTTTCCGTGCTGTTCGATATCGATTTTTACTCCCGGAACTTTTGTTTCGTTTTCGGTCTGGGTATAGATTTCATGTGCTTCAATCGCAAGGTCTGTGCGTTTTCCCGGCACGTTTTCCATATTATCAGCTCCCTTTTAACAATATTTTTTTAAAAATTCGGAAAAAATATTCAAAAAAAACTTGCAATTTACTGATTGTTGTGGTACAATACAGTTTGTGTAGTAATGCGTAGGAGGTGAAACCAGTGCCAAACATTAAGTCAGCTAAGAAAAGAGTAAAGGTAATCAAGACCAAAACCTTACGTAATCAGATGTTAAAATCGGAACTTAAAACATATATAAAGAAATTCGAGCTTCTCGTTGATAACGGTAATAAGGACGAGGCTCTTGACGCTTACAAGCTTGCTGTAAAGAAGCTTGACCAGGCTGTAAGTAAGGGTATCATGCACAAGAACACAGGTGCAAGAAAGAAATCTCAGCTTACAATAAAACTTAACAGAGTTGCATAATTTAAAAGCACTGCCGGCTTTTGCCGCAGTGCTTTTTTCATAAAAATGTTAATAAAAAGAAAAATTATTTGAAAACTCTTGATTTTTGTGAAAAAAATAACTATAATATACAATGGGTGTGAAAGTTTATTATTACACTAAGAAGAAATGAGGTATGAGTAATGTCGAAAATTGATTTAACGAAGTACGGAATTACCGGTACTACCGAAATAGTACACAATCCCTCTTATGAGGTACTGTTTGAGGAAGAAACAAAAGCGGGACTTGAAGGCTTTGAAAGAGGTCAGGTAAGCGAGCTCGGCGCTGTTAACGTTATGACAGGCGTTTACACAGGTCGTTCACCCAAGGACAAATTCATTGTTATGGACGAAAATTCAAAGGACACTGTTTGGTGGACCTCTGATGAATATAAAAACGACAACCACCCTGCAACACAGGAAGCATGGAACGCTGTTAAGGATATTGCGAAAAAAGAACTTTCAAACAAAAGACTTTTCGTTGTTGACGCTTTCTGCGGAACAAACAAGGATACACGCATGGCTATACGTTTCATAGTTGAGGTTGCTTGGCAGGCTCACTTTGTTACAAACATGTTCATTAAGCCCACAGCTGAGGAACTTGAAAACTTTGAACCCGATTTCGTTGTTTACAATGCTTCAAAGGCTAAGGTTGAAAATTACAAGGAACTCGGTCTTAACTCCGAAACTGCCGTTATGTTCAACATTACAAGCCGTGAGCAGGTAATTGTTAACACATGGTACGGCGGCGAAATGAAGAAGGGTATGTTCTCAATGATGAACTACTATCTGCCTTTGAAGGGGATTGCTTCAATGCACTGCTCCGCAAACACAGATATGGACGGAAAGAACACAGCTATTTTCTTCGGCCTTTCCGGTACAGGTAAAACAACCCTTTCAACAGACCCCAAGCGTCTTTTGATCGGTGATGACGAACACGGCTGGGACGACAACGGAGTATTCAACTTCGAGGGCGGCTGCTACGCAAAGGTTATTAACCTTGATAAGGAATCAGAGCCCGATATTTACAATGCAATCAGACGCGATGCACTTTTGGAGAACGTAACTCTCGATAAGGACGGCAAGATTGATTTTAACGACAAGAGCGTTACAGAGAACACACGTGTTTCATATCCCATTGACCATATTGAAAACATTGTTCGCCCGGTTTCCGCAGCGCCCGATGCAAAGAATGTTATATTCCTGTCGGCTGATGCTTTCGGTGTGCTTCCTCCGGTTTCAATTCTGTCACCCGAGCAGACACAGTACTACTTCCTGTCGGGCTTTACTGCAAAGCTTGCAGGTACAGAACGCGGTATAACCGAGCCTACACCTACATTCTCGGCATGCTTCGGTCAGGCTTTCCTGGAGCTGCACCCCACAAAGTATGCAGAAGAGCTTGTTAAGAAAATGCAGAAGAGCGGTGCAAAGGCATACCTGGTTAACACAGGTTGGAACGGCACAGGCAAGCGTATTTCAATCCGTGACACACGCGGAATTATCGACGCTATCTTAAACGGCGATATTGCAAATGCGCCCACAAAGAAAATTCCGTTCTTTAACTTTGATGTTCCCACAGAGCTTCCCGGTGTTGACAAGAATATTCTTGATCCCCGTGATACTTACGCAGACGCTTCCGAGTGGGAAACAAAGGCTAAGGATTTAGCTGACAGATTTGTTAAGAACTTTGCTAAGTACGAAGGTAACGCTGCAGGTAAGGCTTTGGTAAGCGCAGGTCCCCAGAAATAATAAATTTTTATTGACGCAAACGCAAAAATGTGGTAATCTTAATAATGATTATCACATTTTTTGTTTTTTAGGGAGATTTTTATGAAAAAGCTTGCCTTAATTATAATATCGGTTGTTTTGGCGTGCTGTGTGACCGTTGCCGCAAATGGCACATCGGCATACATATTCAGTGCCGTTCCGGAACCGACGGTGTCCTCGACAGGCGGAGAATGGTCCGTTATTGCCGCGGCACGGGGAGGTTTTGAGGTTCCGAACGGGTATTTTGATAAATATTATGAAAACGTAAAAGCGTTTTTACGTGAAAACGGCGGTGTTTTAAGCAGCAGAAAATACACCGAATATTCAAGAGTTGTTCTTGCTCTCACGTCAATAGGCAGAAATCCGGAGAATGCGGAAGGATACAACCTTGTTTTGCCTCTTACCGATTACGATGCTGTTATCCGCCAGGGGATAAACGGCGCAATATGGGCGCTGATTGCTTTAAACAGCGGAAACTACGACGCCGGCACTGTG
>CAJLYO010000095.1 GCA_905210885.1 uncultured Eubacteriales bacterium
TGCCTTTTTATCATATTTTTAATATTCCCGTTGCGTCAAGTACCGATGAAATAAGAATAAGAACAATGCAAATCGGTGCAATATATTTTATTACTACCGTAAAAAGTCTTTTTCGCTTAAATTCAGCCGAAAGCTCAACTTCGTCAATAACAGCCTTGGGTTTTATGACATAACCTACAAATATACTTGTTAAAAACGCGGTTATCGGCATAAGTACGCTGTTGCTTAAAAAGTCGAAAAAGTCCAAAAATGACATTCCCAGAATCTTTACTCCGTCCCATACGCCAAAACCGAGGGAGGAGGGAAGACCGAGCAGAATACTCCATAAAAGCACAAGCAGCGATGAGGGAATCCTGCCGATTTTTGCTTTGTCGCACACGATGGATACCACCGTTTCCATAAGAGAAATGGAGGAGGTGAGCGCCGCAAAGAATACCAAAAGGAAAAACAGCCAGCCGATAATCGTTCCGCCTTTCATGCTTGCAAACACCTTCGGAAGGGTTACAAACATAAGGCTGGGTCCTTTGCCGAGGGCTTCGCTGTTGCCGCCCGAAAATACGAATACGGCAGGGATTATCATAAATCCGGCAAGAAAGGCTATACCTGTGTCAAAAAGCTCAATCTGCTTTACAGACGATTCCAAGTTTACGTCCTTTTTCATGTACGAACCGTAGGTTATCATAATTCCCATTGCAATCGACATTGAATAGAACATCTGTCCCATTGCCGCCAAAACCGTAGTGGGTGAGAATTTTTTGAAATCGGGCAAAATGTAGTATAAAATACCTGCTTTCGCGCCGGGAAGGAATGCGGAATATGCCGCAACGATAAGGGACAAAATAACCAAAACAGGCATCATAACCTTGCTTACGCTTTCGATACCCTTTTCAACGCCCAGCATAACAACAATCGCCGTCAATCCCAAAAACAGCGCAAACCATAAAACCGGCTCTGCGGGACGTGCGATGAACTCCGAAAAGAAGCTGTCAGACGCGGAGGCACCTGCCTGTCCCGATGTAAAAGCCCAGAAGTATTTTGTTACCCAACCGCCGATAACGCAGTAGTAAGGCAAAATAATCATAGGCACGATTGCGCCCAGATAGCCTATAAACGCAAACTTCTTGTTTAGCTTTTGAAATGCGCCGATTGCGCTTAAGCCTGTTTTTCTGCCAAGAGCAATTTCAGTTGTCATAAGAGCAAAGCCGAATGTTACGGCAAGAATAAGATACACCAAGAGAAATATTCCGCCGCCGTACTTTGCCGCAAGGTAGGGAAATCTCCAAATATTTCCCAAACCTACGGCAGACCCTGCCGCCGCAAGGACAAAACCGATTTTTCCTGTAAAATTACTTCTTTCTTCCATAATTTCTCCTTAAAATTTAAGAGCCTTTTTTAGGTCTCTCAATATTTCCACACATCTTTTTGCGCTGTTTTTCAAAAATATAACGCCCGGGTATTTTTCGGCTTGGATAACCGGTACTTCGATTATCTCGGGGTTATATTTAAGCTTGTATTTACGGTAGCCCGAAAGGTCAAGGTTTTTAATTCCGCTTTCGCTCCAATGCTTTGCAAACTCCCAGAAAAGCCCCTCGTTGGGCAGGTACTTCTGATATTCGCGGTAGCTTGCGGCGCCGGTAAAATATGCCCAATCCTGATACCCGAGGGTAAAGACGGTTGCGATACATTCGCCGTTTTCAAGGCGCGCCTCCGCGGCATACACTCTTTCGGGGTAGTATTCCAATGTGTCTGCCAAATCCATTAGCTTTTCTTTTGTATAAAACGGCTTTAAGTTTTGCTTTGCAAACACGTCAATAAGCTGATTATAGTAATTTTCGGCAAACTCCTCGTCAAAGGGAACCTGCACAAACTCCGCACCTTTGCGCTGTGCAGCGCGGACATCACTGCGTCCGTTTTTTTTGAAACCCTCTAAAATATCATCCTCCGGTTTATCGATATTTATACGTAAAAGCTTGTCCGTTGTGTATTTTATGGATTTATCCAAATCTGCTGTTGAGATTTCTTTGTCGGTTATTTGCACCATTTGACACTTAAGTGTTTTAAATGCATAGTCCGAAACCGCTTTTACAGCCTCGTTGCAGTCGGTTTTTGCAATCCGTATAAAGCCCATGTCCGGCGTAAGCCAGCCTTCAAAGGGACTTCCCAGAATTTTAAAACCGCATTTCTTTATCCGTCCGGCGATGCATGCCTTTATTGATACGGAGCTTATTTCCAAAGCGCCGGCGGACAGCTCCAAAACCACAGGCTTTATATGCTGGTTTTTCTTTAGAAATTCAAGCCACATGGAGGTTTGAAAGACCGTCTGTTTAAGCCCGTGCCTTTCGTATGAGCAAAAATCGTCCATTGTGATTTCCCGAACCTGATACATAAAAATTCCCCTTAATTCAATAAATCCTTTGTTGTCACCGTTTGTATGCCGCCGGTTTTCTTTAAATACGCGCACAGCTTTTCAAAACGCGCCGTGTCCCAGCACCATTTGTCTGCGGTATAATACGGGCAGTTTTTATCAATAATACTGTGAAACATAAATATCACGGCGTCATTGTCTTTCATTTTTTCCATAAAATAAATTAATTGTTCCGGGGTTGTGCATTTTAAAACGGCAACGGATTTTAATATGCCGTTATTTTTGTCGCTTTCGATGTTTCGCTTGTTAAGAATATAAAACAGGAATTTGCTGTGGGTAATTCTTTCAGCGGCTGTGAGCGTCTTGTATAAAAGCTTTCGCGTTCAAGGCGCACGCCGGAGCGTATGTATGAAATTATCTTTTTATCCGCAAGCGCCCGCACGTCATCGCAGGTTGTTTCGGTGACGTATGAGTTGGGGCTTGCAAAGCCTATGCCTTCCGTTGAAATACCCATATTTTGAAATTCGCGGATATTGCGCAGAATATCGTCCGCGGTGTTTTGGTGAGTTGCGCCGTGGCATGCAATTTCAATGCCGTTTTTCTGACATTCAATCAACTGCTCCGCCGTCATCGCCTTGTTTTCGCCGCTTGCAAAATCGCTGTAGCGCTCGGGGTGGGCGATAAAGTCAGTTACTGCGTTAATAGTTGCCGTAAGTCCGTACTTCTTTAAAATTTTATAAGCTTTTTCATATGTATCTGCTCTTCCGTCGTCAAAAGACAGCAACGCGTATTTCATATATCTCACCCAAATCAGTATAAAACGGTGCATAGCACCGTTTTTTTTCAGCTTTTGTACATGTCCACAATGTTGTCGGCAACAGTGCCCAGTGTTGTGAACATCTTGGAGGTATTTTTGGCAAGACGCTTTTTATCCTTTTCGGTAATGGGGTTAACAGCCAAAACCACACCCATTCCCACAACTGCGCCTGTTGCCATACCCTTTAAAAAACCGTGACTCATCATGATTTTTCACGCTCCCTTCCGTAATATTATACGTAGGTCTGCGTGATATCAAACTGACAATTATTTCATTTTTCAATAAATTTATATGCCGCCGCTCTGTAAAGGCGGTTTTTTGTGGCAAGATTAATTCCCTTGTCGTCCACGTCCTCCGCAAGTATTATCTGTGCGCCTTTTTTATCCATTTCGCGCATTGCGGAAAACAGCTCTTTTGCGTAATCCTCCGGCGAGGTGCACTTTAAAGTGCATAAACACCGCGGATTTACGTTTATGCCGGAGTAGTACAGCACGCCGATTTTTTCGCTTTTTTCGCAAAAATCATTAATTATTCCGGTACAGTCGCCGCGCATAACATAAACGTCGGCGTTAGGGGAATAGTGCTTATATTTCATTCCGGGCGAGCGCGGTGTTTCGCCCTCCTTGCAGTGAAATTTCTGCTCCACCGTGCCCAAAACCTCTGTCAGCTGCTCATAAGTAACGCCGCCCGGTCTTAAAAGCGCCGGGACATCGCCGGACATGTCAAGGACGGTAGACTCAAGACCTACCGAACACTCGCCGCCGTCTATTACCGCGTCGATTTTGCCGGACATGTCGTCCATTACATACTGCGCCTTTGTAGGGCTTGGCTTTCCGGAGGTGTTTGCGCTGGGAGCAGCTATGGGTACACCGCTTTTTTTAATCAGTTCTAAAGCAATTTCGTTCGCCGGCATACGGATTGCAACTGTGTTTAACCCTCCGCTTACAACGGAAGGAACTTTGTCCGTTTTCTCCATAATTACGGTAAGAGGGCCGGGCCAGAATTTATCCATAAGCTCATACGCCTTCGGAGGGATATTTTTAACAAGGTCACAAAGCATATTTTTGTCCGCAATGTGGACAATCAAGGGATTGTCGCAGGGACGTCCCTTTGCCTTGTATATGTTTCTTACGGCGTTTTCGTCAAGGGCGTTTGCCCCCAAGCCGTAAACCGTTTCGGTGGGGAATGCCGCAAGACCGCCGTTTTTTATGATTTCGCCGGCAATATCCACCTGTGATTTATCAAGCAGCAATGTTTTGCACACTGCGCATACCTCCGTTTTTACTGCTCTGTTTCGCTTTTGAGCTTTTCTGTCTGATAATATGTTATAAGAGCGTCGATGATTTCGTCCAAGTCGCCGTTTAAGACGCTGTCAAGTCTGTGCAGCGTAAGACCTATGCGATGGTCGCTGACACGTCCCTGGGGAAAATTGTACGTACGTATTCTTTCGCTTCTGTCGCCTGTGCCGACCTGGCTTTTGCGCTGTTCGGCAATCTCGTCATGCTGCTGCGACTGCAAAAGGTCATAAAGACGCGAACGCAGAATTTTCATACCCTTTTCCTTGTTTTTAAGCTGTGATTTTTCGTCCTGACAGGAAACCACCAAGCCTGTGGGAAGGTGGGTTATGCGCACTGCCGAGTCGGTCGTGTTAACGCACTGACCGCCCGGACCGCCGGCACGGAAAACGTCTATTTTTAAATCATTCGGGTTGATTTCGACTTCAACGTCCTCAACCTCGGGAAGTACCGCAACCGTAACGGTGGAGGTGTGTATTCTGCCGCCGCTTTCCGTTGAAGGCACACGCTGAACGCGGTGAACGCCGCTTTCGTATTTTAATCGGCTGTATGCGCCCTGACCGGTAATTCCGAAGGAAACTTCCTTAATTCCGCCGAGCTCCGTTTGGTTCATACTTAAAATTTCAATTTTCCAGCGCCTGTTTTCGGCGTACATTGAATACATACGCATTAAGTCCGCTGCAAAAAGAGCCGCCTCGTCACCGCCGGCACCGCCGCGTATTTCAACGATAACGTTTTTGTCATCGTTGGGGTCTTTGGGCAAAAGCAGAATTTTTAAATCTTCCTCATACTGCGCAATTTTTTCTTTTGCGTCATCGTAATCCGCCTGAATCAGCTCTTTTAACTCCTTATCCGGGTTATCTGCAAGCATTTCCTTAGCCTCGTCAAGCTGACGGCGCGCCGCCTTGTACATATTGTATTTTTCAACAATCGGCGCAATGTCGGAATGTTCCTTGCAAAGCTCGCGGAATTTGTTCTGATCTGCAATAACCTCGGGGTCGCTTATTGCGGCTGAAAGCTCGTCAAACCGATCCTGTAAAAATGATAATTTCTCAAACAAAACAAAATTCCTCCGTTATTTCAAATTAAGCTGACCCAGTGACGCTTTTTTCAGATATTCGTTAATAAATCCGTCCAAATCGCCGTCCATTACAGCGGTTATATTACCTGTTTCGTAATTGGTTCTGTGATCCTTTACAAGGCTGTACGGGTGGAAAACATAAGAGCGTATCTGGCTTCCCCATGCAATTTCCTTCTGTTCGCCTTTTAAATCCTCAATTTTATCCTTCTGTTCGCGCTCTTTGATTTCAAACAGCTTTGATTTAAGCATTTTCATAGCCGTTTCCTTGTTTTTGTGCTGCGAGCGCTCGTTCTGGCACGAAACCACAACCCCCGTGGGAATGTGGGTAATTCTGATTGCGCTGTCGGTCTTGTTGATATGCTGACCGCCGGCGCCGCTTGAACGGTAGGTGTCGATGCGCAAATCATCGGGGTTTATATCAATTTGTATGTCGTCGTTAATTTCCGGCATAACCTCACATGAAGCAAAGGAGGTATGACGCCTTCCAGAGGCGTCAAATGGGGAAATGCGTACAAGACGGTGTACGCCTTTTTCGCATTTGCAGTAGCCGTAAGCGTTTATGCCTTCAATCAGTATGGTAACGCTTTTCACGCCTGCCTCGTCTCCTGCAAGGTAATCAAGAGTTTCCACGCGGAAGCCGCGGCGCTCCGCCCAGCGGCAGTACATGCGCAAAAGCATCTCAGCCCAGTCCTGAGCCTCGGTTCCGCCGGCACCGGCATGCAGGGTTAAAATTGCGTTGTTTTTATCATATTGCCCGGAAAGCAATGTTTCAAGGCTCATTTTTTCCAGTGTGCTGCAAAGATTTTTGTAGCCTTCCTTTATTTCTGGCAAAACGGACTCGTCGTCCATTTCAATTCCCAGAGAAACAAGGGTTTTTAAATCCTCCCAGTCGGAATAAAGGCTGTTAAAGCCGTCAATTTTATCGGAAATCTGCTTTGCCTTCTGCAAAACCTTTTGCGCCTTGTCCATATCGGCATAAAAGTCTGCACCGGCAGTAAGCTTTTCCAGTTCACTTTTTTCTGCTTCCAATGAAGCGATGTCAAAGTGAATCCCTCAATTCATTGATATTTTTCTCCATTCCTTCAAGAGAAAGTCTGTATTCCTCAAACTCGATTATCAACTATTTCACCTCTTTATATTATTTGCCACAGCATTTTTTGTATTTTAATC
>CAJLYO010000096.1 GCA_905210885.1 uncultured Eubacteriales bacterium
TCAAATCCCAAGTTCTGCGCAACGCCCTTAAGCGTGTGAGCGGCAAGAAACGCCGCCTTTGTATCTTCTTCATTAATCGCCTTCTCAAGCTGCGCGCAGGTAGGGTCTGCCTTATATTTTAAGACGAATTTTTCAAGCATTTGTTCATTCGGAAATCTTGATAAAGCGCGGTCATATCCGCCGCCGATTTGCTCATAGAATTTCTTAAGAACCATATTATTCACTCCTGTTTTCTTTTGCCGTTACCTCGTTGTGAATATCCGTAAGCTGTCCCAAAACGCTTATGTATTCACCGCCGCGCACAGGCCATATGGAACGTGCGGTAATTTTATGCCATCTGTATGTGCCGTTCACAAAAACCAAAGCCTTCATACGCACTATAGGCTTTTCTCTGGTTGTCGCTCTAATCTTTGATACCAGCCTGTCCCAGTCCTCTTTGGACAGCAAGTCAATGTTGCTCATATCCACCTTATACACAACCCTGTTTCGTTTTCCCGGCTCCTCGTACCAGTTTCGGTAAGTCAACTTACTAAGCAGCCGGTCATATTCAAACTGAATACCGCCGCACTGCTCCGCAAAGAAATTCTTTTTCAAAGTTTCATTGGCAAGAAGGCGCGGTGCACGGTCATCTAACGGAAGTGAATTTCTGTTAAGCATTTCCTCCGCAAGCTCCTGAGCCTCATTCTGATAATCATAATCCCCGGGATTATCCTTCATTGCCGCCTCAAGCTGATTCGAAATATCCGCAAGGCACCTTAGAAGCAGCGGATTAAATTCGCCGCATTCGCCGTTTAAAATCATCTGTATTGCCTGCTCATGGGGAATAGCCCTTTTATAGCATCTGTCGCTTGTCAGCGCATCATAAACGTCCGCAATGGAAACCGCCTGGGCGGATATGGGTATTTCATCGCCGGAAAGCCCGTCGGGATACCCCTTGCCATCCCAGCGTTCGTGATGCCAGCGGCATATGGCATGCGCCGTGGTCATTAAAAGCTCGGAACGCGGAACGGGCGTTTCGCTTATAAGCTTATCGCCGTTTACGGTATGGGATTTCATAATCTCCCATTCCTCGGCAGTAAGCTTGCCGGGTTTATTTAAAATCTCTTTCGGAACAGTAATTTTTCCTATGTCATGCAGCGCAGACAACGTGGCAATCATGGAAACGTTCGCTTTTGAAAGGGGATATCTGTCCGAAATTTCTATAAGTCTGTTTAAAAGCATGCTTGTAATCAGGTGCATATGAAGAGTATGGCTTCCCGACTCGTTGTTGCTCGACTCAAGAGCATGACTTAAAATGTTAATCATAGCGCTATTGGTTTTTTCTCTGTTGTACACCTGCTCCTCCACCAGTTGGACAAGCCGGCGCTGGCGCGCATACATGGTAAGGGTATTTTTAACGCGCCGCTGTACAACCGCGCTGTTTAACGGACGGCTTATGTAATCCGTCGCGCCAAGCTCATATGCACGCTGAACAAAATCTCCTCCGTGCTCGGCAGAAACCACAATAACGGGAATTTCCTCAAGCCAATGGCGGCTTTTCATAATCTCAAGAGCAGTAAAACCGTCCATGTTCGGCATATTTATATCAAGCAAAACAAGGTCGGCATTCCTATCGTCGCTTAACTCCTCTATTAACTTAATGCCGTCCGGTGCATACGCATAGTCGTATCCGTCCCCGAGAATTTCACTTAAAAGCTGCTGATTAATTACAGAATCATCAGCTATCAGTATTTTTTCTTTTATGCCCATCATTATTCCTCATTTCGCTTAGCCCCATGCGGTATTTAATTTATCTCTGATAGAACATTATACAACATGCACATGCTTTTTTCAATACCCTGCGGACAAATATTATATATCCGCACGTTATTTATTTTTCACGGTTTTACGTTTTTCAAGCGCCTCTGTCACCCTGCGTGAAAGAAGCGCCATATCAACAGGTTTGGATATATGGTCGTCCATTCCGGCGGCAAGACTCCGTTCGATATCATCCGTAAAAGCGTTGGCGCTCATCGCAAAAACCAAAACTGTTTTTGCGTCGGAACGTTTCAGCTCTCTTATACGGCGTACAGCCTCAAGACCGTCCATAACAGGCATCATAATATCCATCAGAATTAAATCGAAATAGTCCGGCTCGGACTTTTTAAATAACTCAACCGCCTCCGCACCGTCACATGCTTTTGTAACCTCTGCGCCGGCCTCACGCAAAAGGAAATCGGTTATTTCCATATTTATTTCGTTATCCTCGGCTATCAGAATTTTCATTTTATCCAATGTGCCTTCATAATCATCGGTTTTATTTGCGGTCACCGCATTTTTGTTTATTTTAAGCGGAATGGTAACCGCAAACCTTGTGCCCTCGCCCTGCTTGCTTGAAAGTTCTATTCTTCCGCCCATGCTTTCTGTCAGCTCCTTTACTATGGGAAGTCCCAGTCCGGTTCCGTAGTACGCTGTGCGTATGCTGCTGTTCTCCTGAGCAAAGGGTTCAAAAGCGTGTTTTTGAAACTGACTGCTCATACCTATTCCGTTATCCTCACATACAAATTCAAATACCGCGCTTTCCCCGTCATTTGAAATTTCATTACACGAAACCTTGACAAAACCGCCCACTCTGTTGTATTTTACGGCATTTGAGGTTAAATTCTGAAAAATCTGACGCAGATGAACCGGACTTCCGATAAGATCAAAATGCTTTACATTTATACCGAGATTAATAAACTCCACGCCGCTTTCGCTTGCTTGAACCCTTGCTATTTCATTTACGCTGTCCAAAAGCTCATCCAAGCGGAACGGCTCTGCGGAAAGCTTAATCTCGCCCGATTCCAGCTTATTCATGTCAAGCACGCTGTTTACAAGGTCAAGTAAAAAATTTGACGCACGGCGTATTTTTACATGACATTCCTTATGTTTTTCCGGATCATTCGGATACCTTTCCTCAATATCAAGCATACCGTTTATGGCATTTATCGGCGTCCTGACATCATGGCTCATGCGGCGCAGAAAATCGGTTTTTGCAATATTTGCACGCTGTGCCTGAAGCATTGAATTCTCAAGCTCCTCCCGGTGCTGAAGCTCAATACGTATATTTTTGCGGTCAGTTACAATCTTAAGCATAAGAACAAGCATACAAAGCACAATATACGCCGCAATAATTATGGTCATAACGGCTGAGCGCGTGTAGAAAATTTCCCTTGCCGGAAAATATGCGAAAAGCGTGTAATTTCCTATATGCTTCGTTCCGCCGTACCAGTCCTCGCCGTTCCACTTTGTTCTGACCATGTTTCCCACAGCGGTTTTAACCGCTTGCGCCTTGCCGGCATCGGCAGCGTTGCTGCTTTTACCTTTCAGAGTTCCGTTATTTGAAGCAATGATTTTCTTGCCGTCGGAAATCATAACAACGCCGTTTCTTTTAAAAATCATTCCGTCAAACATTGTATCCGGCGTTATATCATTAACACCGTCCGTAACCTCGTCCTTTAAAACATAACAAATAACAACGCCCGGAGCGTCACGACGCGCAACAGCGGCAAAATCATATTCATTATCGGCGCGTGTTATCCTTACCATGTAGGCGGACCGCGGATATTCCGCAATCTGGGCAACGTTGTTATCCGTTATAATATCATTCCACGTATCATAAGTACTGCCGTCGGAGCTTGTTTCAAACACCGGTTTCAGATTCTCGTCCAGAATGATAATACCGGTAAGCCGCTGCTGGTACGCATAACGTTCAAGCTGTCCGCTGCCCTCTTTAAAATTCACGTCCATTGCAAGCTCGGTTGCTTTATCAAGCAGACGTATAAGACTTTTTGTTTTGTCGTTTGTCAGATTATTTTCGTACTCGGTAATGCGCGCCTTTAAAAAGTCTACCGTCCTGTCCTTAAGCTCGGCTGTTTCCCCAAGGGCAAGCCTTGTAAGCGCCGCATTAACAAAGCACAAAAGAACAACTCCGAAAACCAAAACCGCAAATAAAGTAAGAAAGTTAGAAGGCGAAAATTTTGTCTTTTTCATTACTCCGCCTCCGTTACGTTGCCTGCGTCAAGCCCGTATTTTTTCAATATTTGCGCCGTTGTACCGCTTTCGTTTAACTCACCCAACGTCTTAGTGAGCCGCTCCGCAAGACCTGCGTCACCGTAATCCTTTGAAAAGGCAACACCGAGCTTTGATATGTACAGGCTGTCACCGAGCATTCTGTACTCCACCGGCGCAGTGGCAATAAAACTTGCAAGGGCGCTTTCATGACCGCATATGGCGTCGGCATAACCTTTTCTGAGCGAAGCGTAAACCTCGCCCATTCCGGAAAAGCTGTAAACCCATTCTGCCTTCGGGATATCCGGCGTTTCGCATTTGAGCAGCAGTTCCTCCGGTATGGAGGACGCCTGAACGGCAACACGCCTTTCATTTAAACCGGAAATGCTTTTTATATCGCTGTCCGCCCTTACCGCAACAACCTGCCGGCTTTTCAAATACGGTCCTGCCCATATATATTTATTCTCGCGTCCGGTCATGGTAAAGCAACCCCAAAGGCAGTCCACTTCGCCGTTTTTAAGATAATCGTCCTTATTTTCCCACACAATCTGCTTAAAAACCGGTCGGTATCCCATTTTTTCAAATGCCGCCCTTGCAAGTTCCACGTCCACACCGGAAAAATTGCCGTCGCCGTCAATATAATTGTACGGCTCGTAATTATCGCTTCCTATTATTATCTCCGGCAGTGAGTCACCCTCGGCAACGCCTGCCTCCTTTACCGCGCAGCCGCATACGGAAAGCGCAAGCAGCAGCGCCGCAATGATTCGTATTCTTTTCATTTCAAAAACACTCCTAAGGCACGGTTATGGCACCGCTGTGATTTATGCACCACTTTGCCTCGTATTCACCCTCGCCGTCAGTATAATAACACCGGTAAATGTTTTCAATGGGAAGCTCCGTCACATTCGGGTCAAGGGTTTCGCAGAATTTATCGATAGCTGAAAGAACAGTTACCGCAGAGGAAGTTTCCTCCGAAAGCTTAAGGCGCTGGAGCTGCATTTTAAGCTCCGTTATATACCCGTTTTCAAATTGGGCATAAAGAGCGCTGCCGCCCGTTTCGCTGTTTTTTGAAATAACCGGCATACCGTTATAGTACCGTTCAAACTCGGCGGTATATGACGAAACAGGGGTTTCGTTAAGGGGAGAACGCAGACGCAGATTCATGATATCGTCAAGCTCCGCATACGAAACAATATCCCCGGCAATGTCCAAAACCGCCGACACAATCTGCGACGGCGCCGCCTTTGTCTCGGCAAGCTTTATGCCTCTTTCCGTCGCAACAGCCTTATATTCCACGAGCCCGTCCGGGTGAATTTTAATAGTTGCGCTGTTTTCAAGATAGCTTACCGTTCCGTCCCCGGCAACGGTCTTACGAAGCTGACTTGCGGTATATCCGAATGCACGGAGAATTTTATCAGCTTTTTTGCTTACGTCATCGGAATTTTCAAAAATTCCCGACACGAAAAGCTTGTTTATTTCTCCGGCATCAGTGGACAAAAGCACATACGGCTTTAAAACCACTTTCTTTTTTATATCGGGGTTCGCGGAGTCGCGGTCGAGGTGCAGTTCAAAAGCAAATGCGTCCTCATGCTTTCTGCCTATGGTTTCGTTCTCTATAAATTTTGAAATTCCGTCCGCATTGCCGCTTACACTGTATTTTATAAAGCTGCTGCCCGTTTTAAAGCACACGGAGGTGCTGTTTAAAACAGCCTCGGGGTACAAAATCATGCTTTCGGCATTTTCAAAGGAAACACTGCTGCCGTTTGAACCGCTGCCGAAAAATCCGGCAATATTTTTCGCGTCCGCCGGGAAACCGAAATCTATAAATACCGACTTTCCACGCAGCATGGTCTGCCACTGTTCGTCATTTATCGTCTCAGACTCCGCGCCTTGCGAAAACACACCGTCAATATAAGGTGCAATAACCTTAAGAGCGTCTTTAAACGCGTCGCTTCCGCTGTAATTTACCGTGCGTGCACCGCCGCCGTTTATTACTATTTTATCCGGCAGAGCAGCGTTATCCGAGATGCTGCCGGATGCTGCATTCCGGTTAAAAAGCGACAGCACCTTGTCCACCCCCGGGACAGAAGCGGCATAACTAAAAAAATTATAGCCCTCGGGCCATAATTTGTTGTTAAGCCAAATCTGTGCCGTAAGCTGCACGGCGTTTATTATCAGCAATGTTAAAATTATCGTCTTTATCGTTTCTTTTTTCAAGGTTTAATCACGCCCATAATATCAGCATACCGCAGACGAAACCGCCTGCGGTACATTTTTTTATTTCAGTGAATCAAGTCCTATTTTTATATCGTTGATTTTATTTGAAAGGTCGGTACCGAGATATGTTATCTCAAGCGATACAGACTGGTTTGAACCGCCGGTTTCCGCATAGCAGATAAGGGAATTTTTGCCCTTGCCGAGTTCTATACGCTTAAAAAACATACCGCTTGCACCAATCGTCCAGGAATAACCGGTCTTAACGTACTTTCCGCCGGAAAGCTTGTAAATATAAACGGTTGCACCCTGTTTTCCGTAGCCGGAAATTATGTATGACTTATCAAATGTCGCCGCCTTATCCGTGGGCGGATTCTGAATAACAATCAAATCGCCGCTTCCGCTTGCCTGACCCGGTGTAATTGTCGCCGG
>CAJLYO010000097.1 GCA_905210885.1 uncultured Eubacteriales bacterium
TTGCCATGGACGCAGCTCGGTGTGCAAAACGCCTCGGCGCGGAGAACGTGTATATTATATACCGCCGTTCCGAAAAGGAAATGCCCGCCCGCTTAGAAGAGGTTCATCATGCAAAGGACGAAGGCATTATATTTAAAATGCTTACAAACCCCACACAGATTATCGGCGAGGAAGGCTGTGTTTCCGGTATAGAATGTGTTGACATGGAACTCGGCGAGCCTGACGCATCGGGCAGACGCCGTCCCGTTGCCGTAAAGGGCAGCGAGCATATCATAGATGTTGACACCGTGGTTATCGCTATAGGACAGTCCCCCAATCCTCTTATAAAATCCACCACAAAAGGACTTGAAACAAAGCCCTGGGGCGGAATCGAAGCAGATGAGGAAACAGGCGCAACAAGCATAAAAGGCGTGTTTGCCGGCGGTGATGCCGTTACCGGCGCAGCAACGGTTATCCTTGCAATGGGTGCCGGAAAGACTGCCGCAGCAGCAATAGATAAATATATAAAAGGTGAATAAAACAAACCCCGGAGTTTGCCGTAAAAAGCAAATTCCGGGGTTATTTTGTAAAAACTAAAGTTGCTTATCCTTTCACTCCGCCTATATTTATACCGCCGACGATGTATTTCTGGAAAAGCAAAAACACCGTAAACTGAGGTATAACGGAAAACAGAAGCATCATCATCTGCTTATCCACAGACAGCGTGGAATTTTTCATCTGGTAAATCCTCACACCCATAACGTTTTTTTCGGGCACGGATATCAAAAGATACGGCCAGAAAAAGTTACCCAGCTGTCCGTTAAACGTAAACAAAGAAACCGTTACGATAACAGGCACGCTCAGCGGAACTATTATCCGCGCAAAAATTCTAAATACGGATGCGCCGTCAATTTTTGCAGACTCTATAAGTGAAATTGAGATACCGTCAAAAGATGACTTAAAAAGCAGTATGTTAAACATATTCGTCGCCGCCATAAGGTACATGGGATAGTATGTGTTCAGCATGCCAAGAGCTTTGGGCGTGTGAAGTTTTTTCTGTAAATTAGATTTTTCTATGACAAAATATCGGTTTTTAGTGGGCAGGATAGCCAAGTTTAGGCTTTCCTGCCTTAGTTGTAATATAGCACGGATTTTACGCTATGTCAAGGGCGGTCTCGCAAGAGACCGTGAATTTTACTCTGAGTCAACACCGGATTTTGTGTAAACTCTGTAACAAGTTTTGGTTTTCAAGGCGCCTTCTAAAAAAATATACCGCCCGATAACCGTGTGTTATCGGGCGGTAAACTTATCTGTAATAATCAAATTCTATTTCGTCTATGCTCACGGTGTCGCCGTCGTTAATTCCCATTTCTTCAAGGCGTGCAATAATGCCGCTTTTTCTTAACATTCGCTGAAAATATGCAAGAGATTCCGTATCGTTAAAATTGGTTGAATTAACAAGAAGCTCAACGCTTTCACCGCTTACGGTATACACGCCGTCCTGCACCGTTACGTCAAAGGACGTATCAATTTCGACCGGCTCGGGCTCTGCCGGAGCTTCCGCCTCAAAAACAGGAATCGGAATATCCGAAAGCATGTTGTATGCACGGCGCACAAGCTCGTCCGTACCGATGTGAGCGGCTGCGGAAATCGGAAACACTTCAAGCCCCAACCCCTCAACATACTTTGTAAACTCCTCTAAATGCCCACCGCCGATATCTGTTTTATTTGCGGCAACAATCTGCTTTTTATCCTTTAAAATATCGCTGTAGCGCGAAATTTCATCATTTGTGATATTAAAATCGTCAATAGGGTTTCTGCCTTCGCTTCCGGAAACATCTACAACATGGATAAGAAGCCGCGTGCGCTCAATATGCCTTAAAAATTCGTGACCGAGACCTATGCCCGTGTTTGCGCCTTCTATAATTCCGGGAATATCCGCCATAACCATCTGACCGTCAAAAACATTTACAACACCCAAATTAGGCGTAAGAGTTGTAAAATGATAGTTTCCGATTTTCGGCCGTGCATCGCTCACCGCCGCTAAAATGGTGGACTTGCCCACATTTGGAAATCCCACAAGACCTACGTCCGCAATAAGCTTTAGCTCCAATGTTATCTCACGCGCCTGTCCCTTTCTGCCGCTTTTTGCAAAATTCGGAGTCTGGCGTGTCGCCGTTGCAAACCGTGTATTGCCCCAGCCGCCTTTTCCTCCTCTTGCGGCAACAAACGAGGTAACATCGCCGGAAAGGTCGCATATAACCCTGCCGCTTTCCTTATCCTTAACAACCGTTCCGTCCGGGACCTTTATAATCAAATCGGCGCCGTCCTTACCCCTCATTCTCGCGCCGGAACCGTCGCTTCCGTTTTGAGCACTGTACTTTTTCTTATAGCGAAAATCCATAAGAGTCGCAAGGTTTTTATCAACCTCTAAAATAACGCTTCCGCCTTTTCCTCCGTCGCCGCCGTCCGGACCGCCCGCCGCAACGTATTTTTCCCTGTGAAACGCTACAGCGCCGTTTCCGCCGTCACCGCCCTTAACAAAAATATCGGCTACGTCAACAAACATAAAGCACACCTTCTTTCATACCTAAAAAGGGGTGTTGGCTTTAGCCACCACCCCTTTTAAAAATTCGTAATTACTGAGCGATTGTGTAAATGCTGACCTGTTTTCTGGTCTTGTCCTTACGCTCAAATTTAACCTTACCGTCTACCAAAGCATATAATGTATCGTCACTGCCCTTGCCTACGTTAAGACCGGGGTGGATTTTTGTGCCTCTCTGACGAACAAGAATATTACCGGCAACAACGAACTGACCGTCGCCCTTCTTTGCGCCAAGTCTTTTGGACTCGGAATCACGGCCGTTTTTAGTACTGCCGACACCTTTCTTATGTGCCATGTATATTCACCTCTCAAACTGATTTTAAATGTAAATTAACCGTTGATTTTCTTAATCTCAACTTTAGTATAGGCCTGTCTGTGACCCTGCTTTTTACGATAACCCTTTTTAGGCTTCATCTTAAATACAACGATTTTCTTGCTCTTACCGTTTTTAACAACACTTGCTTCAACGGAAGCGCCTGCAACTGACGGAGCGCCAACCTTAATATCAGCACCTTCGCCTACTGCCAAAACCTTGTCAAATGTAACGGCAGCACCTGCTTCAGCGTCCAATTTTTCGATAAAAATTACATCGCCTTCGCTTACTTTGTACTGCTTTCCACCTGTTTCGATTACTGCGTACACCAAAACGCACCTCCTTTAATCAAAAACTCGCCGTCTCAGGTATGCTTTCGCATTTTTCTGAACCCTTCGCGTGCGGATACTAATATATAGTAACATAAACGGAGGATATTGTCAAGTCTTTTTTGAAATTATATTCTGTGCCGCCAAAGCTCCGTCCGCAGCCGCGGACACTATCTGCTTCAGCGCTCCGGAGCGCACATCGCCTGCGGCATACACATTTTCTACAGATGTGCAAAGATGTCTGTCCGTAATTATATATCCGTCATCGTCAACATCTATTTCCTGCGGCAAGCCGGTACTCTGTGCCGCCGTTCCCACGGCAATAAATACCGCTGACACTTCAAGGTTTCTGCCGCTTTTAAGCGTCACTTCGCTGACCGCGGTTTCTCCCTTAATCTCCGCAATCTCCTCATTTAAAACAAGATGAACATTCGGCTGTGCGGTCACCCTGCTTACAAGTGCCGCGCTGCCTCTGAATCGGTCGCGGCGGTGTATCAGATACACATCGCTGCATATATTTGAAAGATACAAAGCATCCTCAAGAGCGGTGTTTCCGCCGCCTGCAACTGCGGCTGCCTTCCCTTTAAAAAATGCTCCGTCGCAGGTTGCACAGTATGAAACGCCTCTGCCTTTAAATTCATTTTCTCCTTTAACATTTAGGCTTTTTGGCTTTGCGCCCATAGCGAGGATTATATATTTTGCGCTGTACTCCTTATCGCCGGAATACACCTTCTTAACGCTGCCGCTGAAGTCATAGCCCGTAATTTCATCATATATCACAGGTATTTTATTTGTTTCAAGCTGGCGGCTTAAGCATTGTGCAAACTCCGTTCCGGAAATACTTACAATCCCCGGATAATTTTCTATTTCGCTTGTAAGCGCAGCCTGTCCGCCCACAAAAAACTTTTCAAAAACAGCCGTGTTAAGTCCTGCGCGTGCGCAGTAAACCGCCGCGGCAACCCCGGCGGGCCCGGCACCCTCAATCAGTACATCATACATACTTCAATCAGTCCTTTCGAAGTTATCATCGGTTATTTCAAAATCTCCCACGCAATGCACCTTGTTTTTATCATCTAACATAATACACGCAAAACCGTTGTTTTCCGCAAAATCAGCCCCTTTTTCCGACCCAAGCATGAAAATAATCGTCGACGCGGCATCGGCATCGGCAGACGACTTTGCAATCACCGTTGCACTTTTTAAATCCGTCTTTGCCGGATAGCCGGTTTTCGGATTCAAAATATGATGGTATATAACACCGTCCTGTTCAAAATAACGCTGATAGCTGCCGGCAGTGACAACCGACATGTTTCCAACCGTTACAATCCCCATATAGCTTCCGTTTTCGGCAAAGGGATTTTGTATGCCGATTTTCTTTTTGCCCGCCGCATACACATTGCCTCCGAGGTTTATAACCGCGTCCTTTATTTTATAATTATCCAAAACCTCTTTTGCCTTGTCCGCGGCAAAGCCCTTTGCTATGCCCCCCAAATCAAGCTCGTTTTCGGACGTTTTCATAGTTTCAAGTGTCTTTTTAATCTCACCGTCCGACGGTACACGGGGATTTTCACCGGTGATGTCCCAAAGCCTCGTAAGCGGACGTATCTTAATGTCAAAAAGTCCGCCGGACATTTGTCCGTACCTTTTTCCGAGGCTTATAACCTCTTTAAGGTCGCTGTCGTACTCACCCCTGCAAAGTGCGCTGTTTTCGCTGTGACAGTCGGTTTTGCGCGCAATTTCCGCAAGCCGTTCATATGCTTCCTCCGCCGCCGCTTTTGCGTTAAACCCTTCGGTTTTTACAGTCACGTAAGTGTCCATTAAAAAACCCGATTTCTCATAATTTGTAACGGAGCGCAAATACACCGCGGCGGCAAGCCCTGCGGCAAAAACAATTATTAAAATTTTTCTTAGGTTTATTATTACTTTATTCATGCATATATTATACACCCGGAAGCAGCAAAAGTTCAAGCATATTATTATAAATTTTCGGAAGCTGATACTCGGAAAGAGGATTCGTGCCCCGTCCTACCTCCACGGTAAATGCCGGACGGTTAAACGCTTTTATAAACCAATCTTTATAACCGCTGTACGACGCAGTGCCCTCGGTTTGCGACAGCTCATAACCACTCAGCTCCGCCATTTTTTCCGCCAAAGCGCGGCTTCCCTTCGGAATATTGCTGCCATAGCGCCAGTATATCACCTCGCCCTGGGAATGAAACGCAACGGCATAATCAATACGGTGATTTCTCGAAAACGATGCCGCCGCCTTGCTTTCCGGCTCGCTTTCGGGATACCTTCCGCTGTATTTTGTGGGTCCAGGGCCGGATATTCCCTCACGTGCTATCTCCAGCTTGCCCCTCCGCCACATTGCGTCGTAATTATGATTTAAGTCAACACCGTTTGCGTTCGCCTGCCAGCCTTTGTTTGTTTTTGAAAGCTCCACACCGTCGGGGTTAAGCATTGGTGTTATGTAAACTGTCGCAGCGTCAAACATGTTATCTATATCAATATTTTTTAAACGCATGCCGTTTTTCTGCGCCTTGTACACATCGAAAATGTATTTCATAAGAAGCTTTGACGTTATCCACTCCATTCCGTGGTGCGCTCCTATGTAGTATACCGTTTTTTTGCCGTGCCCCAGCTTTACCGTGTAAAGCTCTCTGCCCTTAACCGATTTACCGATTGAAAACACCTCCGCCGTCGGATATGTTTCCTTCAAAAGTTCAACATCATTTTTAAGCTGCTCATAATCGTACAAAATAATACACCTCCGTTTATTTAATTTATATTCCGGAGGGACAAGGAAATGACAAAACGATCATACAAATATTGACAATAATTAAACATTATGTTATTATAAGAATAACCGCGATTAATATCAGGGAGAGATGATAATGAAATTAAAACGTATGGGCGCGTATGTGATTGATGCAATAGCCGCATTTTACAGTGCCGCTTTTATAACTTATCCGTTTGCGGCTGTACGCTCACCGTTTGCGATTTATGTGCAGTTTTTTGCCGTATACGCCCTTATTTCGCTGCGTGATATATTCGGAGGTCAGAGCCTTGGCAGAAAACTTCTGGGTATTAAGGTCGTTTTCAAAAACGGTGCGAACGCCGATGTTGCCTCTCTTACACTGCGAAATATGTTTTTACTGCTGTTTCCCATTGAGTTGATTTTGCTTTTGGTATCGGGAAAACGTCTTGGTGATGCGGTAACCGGTATGACCGTTGTAAAAGCCGCACCCTTTGAATTTAAAAATTCCGCACTTTTTATAAGAAGGGGCGCGGCGTTTTTTATAGACTGCCTGATTTTCATGCTCATTTTGGTGGTTTCATTTATCGGTATATATATCCTCAAAGGAGATTACAAACCGTTTAATAAAATTCTGTCCGTACTTGCCGTTGTTATACTTACCGCGGATATAGC
>CAJLYO010000098.1 GCA_905210885.1 uncultured Eubacteriales bacterium
CGGCTGCACCTTTTTTATATCTTTCGCCGAATGTCCAAATAACTCCTTTGTGCAAAAATAACATAAACCTTCTATAACATTGTGCAGTTTTTTAATAAAAATGACTATGAATTTACCCGTTTTTATGAAATAATAGTAGTATACACAAATATAATACAAACAGGAGGCTATGATTATGAGGCAATATCCAATTGACAAGATAAGAAATGTCGGAATACTCGGACACGGCGGCTGCGGCAAAACATCGCTTGTTGAAGCGGCGCTGAAATTTGCCGGTGTTTCCGAACGTTTCGGAACAGTTGCAGACGGTACGACAGTTACAGATTTTGACCCGGAAGAGATTAAACGCAAAATCTCGATTAATTCCGCCATTGCGTCTTTTGAGTACAATGACACCAAAATCAATATCATAGATACTCCCGGGTATTTCGATTTTGTGGGCGAAATTGTTCAAAGCGTGCGCGTTGCCGACTCCGCCGTTATCGTTATCAGCGGTAAATCCGGCGTTACCGTGGGCGCGGAAAAATCGTGGGATTACTGTGTAAAAAGAAACATACCGAAAATTCTTTTTATCAATAAAATGGACGCGGAACACGCAGATTTTCATAAGGTAATGGACCAGCTTCGGGATAAATTCGGAAAAACCGTTGCCCCGTTCCAGGTTCCCATAATTGAAAACTATAAAATGCAGGGCTTTGTGGATATACTGCATATGCGCGCCAAGTATTTTCAGGACGGTCCGCTGTTGGACGCAGATATTCCGGAGAATATGCTTGAGGAAATCAATCCTATACGTGAAATGATAATAGAATCCGCGGTTGAAACAAGCGAGGAGCTTATGGAACGCTATTTCAGCGGCGACGATTTTACAGTGGACGAAATCAAAAAAGCCGTAAGAGCCGGCGTAAAAGACGGAACACTCGTTCCCGTTCTGTGCGGAAGTGCCATTACAAACCGCGGTCTGGGAGTTCTTTTGGACTCCGTTATAAGATATCTCCCTTCGCCGGAGGACGCAAACGACGAAATTGCCCAAGACGGTACAGCCGTAAAACCCGATGCAAACGCACCGTTTTCGGCGCTTGTATTTAAAACCGTTGCAGACCCGTTTGTGGGAAAATTATCATACTTTAAGGTGTGCTCCGGTCAGATAAAATCAGACAGCACCGTTTATAATTCAGTAAAAAACACCAATGAAAAAATAGGAAAGCTGTACTTTACATTCGGCAAAAAGCAAACGGAAACTCCGTGTGTCACAGCCGGCGACATAGGCGCAGTTGCAAAGCTTGCCCAAACCTCAACCGGTGACACACTGTGTGCAGTCGGTTCAAAAATCGTGCTGCCCGGCATAGAATTTCCGAAAGCCAACCTTTCAATGGCGGTAAAACCCAAAGAAAAAGGCGACGAAGAAAAAATAAGTTCCGGATTACATAAGCTTTGCGACGAGGATTTAACATTCACCGTTTCAAACAATAACGAAACTCACCAAATGATTATAAGCGGCGTCGGCGAATTGCACCTCGACGTTATTACAAGCAAGCTTAAATCAAAATTCGGCGTCGGCGTTGACCTGGTAGAACCGAAGGTAGCATACCGCGAAACCATACGCAAAAAGGTAAAAGTCGAAGGCAAACATAAAAAACAATCCGGCGGTCACGGTCAGTTCGGCCATGTCTGGATAGAATTTGAACCGGGCGAAACGGAACAGCTTACATTTGAGGAAAAGATTTTCGGCGGCGCAGTTCCGAAAAACTTCTTCCCCGCAGTTGAAAAAGGACTTCAGTAAAGTATTCTTCACGGCGTTTTGCCAGGCTATCCGGTAGTTAACTTAAAAGCAACCCTTGTCGACGGTTCGTACCACCCCGTTGACTCCTCCGAAATGGCATTTAAGGTTGCCGCCTCCCTTGCATATAAAAAAGGTATGGAGGAAGCAAACCCGGTGCTTTTGGAGCCTGTGGGACACCTTGAGGTTATAGTTCCTTCGGAATATATGGGCGACGTTATCGGTGACATAAACAAACGCCGCGGACGTGTTTTAAATATGGAGCCTCTCGATAAAAAGCTGCAAAAGGTAACAGCGGAGGTACCGATAAGCGAAGTGCATAAGTACGCCACGGATTTGCGTTCAATGACCCAGGCGCGCGGTTCCTTTACACTGGAATTTGCAAGATACGAGGAAGCACCGCCGCAGATAGCACAGAAAATAATCGAAGAAAGCAAATAATTTATTGAGGCCGGGCAGATGTTGCAATATCTGCCCGGCCTCTTGATTTTTTCCAAAATATATGATATAATGGATATACAAGGATATTTTGCGTTAAAATAAACATTTTGGGAGGATTTTCAGATGAAAAAGCTATTTGCAATATTTTTAGCATTGGCAATTCTTTTAAGTATTCTGCCGTTTGCCTGTGCCGCGTCCAACAGCTTTTCCGACTGTGAATACGGCTACAAATCACAAAACAACGAGATTATTACCTCACTTGACGGACAAACAGCTGTCAAAGGCTATGCCAAGGTTTCAAACAACACCAACACCGACAAAACCCTTGCTCTGATTCTTGCCCAATACGACAAGTCGGACAGATTGCTTGCGGTAAAAACAAAGCAGGTAACCGTTTCATCAGATACAGATACCTCATTTGCTACGCAGTCTATCCCCGTTTCGGACTCTGAAGGCGCATATTTTAAGCTGTTCGTAACAAAAGATTTAACCGGACTTCAACCCATTGCGGCCGTTCCTCCGTTAACCGCCGGTAAAGCCCAAGCCTCACTTACGGTATCGTCAGACCAAATGGAAAACTGCTGGACTGATGAAAACAAAAGGCTTATATTTGAATACTTTGAAACCGACACTTCAAGGAACACGACAAAAATAACAATTGATAAAAATGCCCAACTGTACTACAACGGCTTCATTATGGATTTTAAAACCGACATATTGAGAGACTACTACGGCTATGCATCGTTTGAAAAGAAAAATGCCGACTCCTCGGCAGACTATGACACAATTTATATAGACGACTACGAAACAATTGTCGTAAACACAAACAGCACATCATCATATAAGATAACCTCCAAAAATGCCACAAAATTCGTATCATATGACCCGACAGATGCGTCAATTACCGCAAAGCTGTATGACGAAAACGGCAGTGAAATGCCGTGGGAAAGCCTGAAAACAGACGATATCGTTGCAATCAGACGTTTTTCAGATGCTTCAAAAACCGTTGTTACCGGCAACAAGCTGCCGGACTCCAACAAAATAACCGGCATGGTAAAAAGGGTATTGGACGAAGGCTCTCCCTACGTTGAGTTTACCATAAACGGCAAAAAGTATTCAATTGACCCTAAAGCGCTCGGATATGATGACATTGCCCTCGGTGACGAAGGAACGTTCTTTATAGATATTATGGGCGGAATCACTTACTATTCAGCCCAAATCAACACCAAATATGCCTACATTGTAAAGGTAGGCGACAACGGCAATGCCCTTGACCTCAAAGCCGCTCTCAGACTTTATACGTCCGATGGTGAATATAAAATCTTTACAACTGCCGCAAAAGTGGAACTTGACGGAATTTCCGGCATAAACAGCAGCAATGATTTTACATCGGATATTGCAGTTACAAAAACAGGTGCTGACGCCCAATCAATAATAAGAAAACAGGGAAAAATGTGGTTTGTAACCGGCAGTGATTTAAACGGCGACACAATCACAGCAGTTAAGGCTCTCGCTCCCGGTCAGGTTATCACATACAAACTTAACGCCGAGGGTTACATTACATCTATCGACCGTGCCGCTAATAAAACCGAAGTCTATAACACCAAAGGCAAATTCACACAGTTTGACGTTGATAAACCACTTATATATAGGTCAGGCAACGGAGCACTTAGCGGTGCCGGGTCAAAAGTTTTTACTACAGATAATACGGTTATAATGGTTGCGCCGACATTGGATTATAACGGCAATGTAATCAAAGATCCGGATAGTTTGACGATAGATGATTTTGCACTGATTAACATAAACAAACTGATTGACGAACAGGAATTTTTACATGCTGACATATACGATGTTAACGATGATAAAGAGGTCGGCTTTATCCTTGTAAACTCCATTGTCGATTTAATTGACCCAACATCTGTTATGAGTCTTGTAAGTAGGGTTGAATTAGTAATTGATGATGATAATGAGTATGTATATGCGCTCAGTGTTCTTCAAAATGGAATAGCAAAAGAAAATAATGATGCCTTGCTTACAGCAGAAGATAACGCATATGACATACAGTCTTTCGATACAATTATTCCGAAATACGACCTGCGCGGCAGAGTTAAGGGTGCAACAATCCTTGCAAAAATCGATTACGACAGCCATTATGATTATAATTACAGATACGGTGTAGATTTTTCCGGAGTTCCAGAAAATACGGAAAAAATCAAATACCTGTACGGAAAAGTTACCGGAAAATATAAAAACGGTCTTGATATCACCGGCGGCCGCGGTACTGATATAACAGCTGCAAGTACCGCAAATGTATATATATACGACCAGGGTGGAAGCATTCATACCAAAGCTACACTGGGCAGCTTGGACGTAATAGAATATAGCAATAGCAACGACGAATTTTATGTCGATGGTTATCCATGCTACGTCTACGCAATCGCCCGTGAATATGACGGCGACGTGACAGATGTAGTACTGTACATTTTCAGGCAATAAGGCGAATAATTTATTGAGCCGAGCCGAGGCAAAGGGGAGCTGAACTCTCCTTTGCCTTGGCTCTTGATATTTTCCAAAAAGTGTGATACAATAGAAAAGGTGATTTATTTTGAGAATACTTTTTATAGGCGATATAGTGGGCGACAGGGGCGTTGATTTCGTAAGCGCGCACCTTGACTCCATACGTAAGCTTAAAAAAATTGACCTTGTAATCGCAAACGGCGAAAACTCCTCAACTGCAGGCAAAGGCATATCAAAAGAAGCGGCACACAGACTTTTTATGTGCGGCGTGGACGTAATAACCATGGGCAATCACACCTTCAATAACAAAGACGTGACACGGCTTATGGACGAATACGACATTATCCGCCCGGCAAACTTTCCCCCTTCCGTTCCGGGGCAGGGTTATATTGAAAAAGACGGCGTGGCGGTGATAAACGTAAACGGCAGAGTGTACATGAACAGCATGGACTGCCCATTCAGAAAAACAGAAGAAATTTTGGCAAAGCTAAGCTCCGATATTATAATAGTTGATTTTCACGGAGAAGCAACCAGCGAAAAACGTGCTTTTGCGGAATATTTTGACGGCAAAGTCACCGCAGTTTTGGGCACCCATACCCATGTACAAACCGCGGACGAAAGAATTCTTGCCGGCAAAACCGCCTTTATTTCCGACGTGGGCATGACCGGTGCGGAGGATTCTGTTTTGGGAGTCAGAAAGGCTGAGGTTCTGCGTATGTTTTTAACAGGACTTCCCGTTCGTTTCTGTGCGGCTGACGGTGAGGTTTTGCTAAACAGCGTTATAATCGAAGCAAACGGCAGGGAAGCCGTTTCCATAGAAAGATTTAATTTGAAATAGAGGTGTTTTCACATGACTGATTTATATTCGGTTCTTGCCTCACTTTTGAGATATTTGTTTATTACGGTTATATACCTTTTCATTTTTGCCGTAATACGCATGATTTACCTTGATATCCGACGGACAAGCAAGGACAAGCGAAAACCCAAATACGACACCTCGTATCTTGAGGTCATATCAAATATAAACAAGCTTTATTTTGACGTTAAACAGTCCTATCCGCTGACGGAGGACGTTGTTATAATAGGCAGAAGCCCGGACTGTACCATATCAATTGACGACCTTTATATGTCATCGCAGAACACACAGCTTTGGTTTGAGGACGGCGAGTGGTATATAGCGGATATGGGCAGTACAAACGGAACCTACGTAAACGGCAAAAAAATGGGCGAAGAACCTCTTATTCTTGACGGCGGCGACAAAATCCGCATAGGACAGGTTGAATTTCTTATTGTAATAGTAGGTGAGTAAATGAGCGTATTTAAAAAACCGGTTATTTTGCTTTTGCTTACAAATATCATGGCGTTCGGGCTTTTGCTTTTTTACAGAACTCCCCTTGATTATAACACGCTTTACATTGGCGCTTCCGTAATGGCGATTTCCGCCGTTACCTACTTTGTTATATGCTTTTTTAAAATGGGCGACGAATATATGTTTTTGATTGTAAGCATGCTTGTAACCTTGGGCACGTTAATGCTGTGCCGCCTGAATTTTGAATACGGTATTAAGCAGATAATATGGTACCTTATTTCCGTGTGCGCTTTTTACATATCGTTTTTTGTATACAGATACGTAAAAAATCTCGATAAAATCGGGATTTTTTACTACGGCGCAGGCGCAGTTCTTTTTATTGTAACACTTGCCTTCGGCTCCGTTTCGGGCGGTGCGAAAAACTGGATTAAGCTTGGATTTATAAGTATTCAGCCTTCGGAATTTATAAAGCTTTTGTTTATATTCTACCTGGCGTCGTATTTTTCCGGCAGCCGTGATAAGGTGTATTTCGGGAAAATCCCGCA
>CAJLYO010000099.1 GCA_905210885.1 uncultured Eubacteriales bacterium
TCGTCCGTTATAACGTTTGCCGGATTTAAAATGTCGGAAAAGCCGGCAGACAGCGACCACCCCTTCGGGCACGGACGCATTGAGTACATAACCGGACTTTTTGTGGCGGTTGCGATTATACTTATGGGTTTTGAGCTTGGCAAAAGCTCTGTTATGAAAATAATTCACCCCGAAACCGTGAATTATACGCTGCTTTCCGCGGCGGTGCTTTTGTTTTCAGTTGCGGTTAAGCTGTTTATGTTTTTCTTTTACAGCGGAATTTCAAAGGAAATTTCATCGCCGGCACTTAAGGCAACGGCACAGGACAGCTTAAGCGACAGTATTGCCACCGGGGCGGTGCTTTTGGGCATAGGTATAGCATTTGTATTTAAAATTAACATTGACGGAATACTTGGGCTTGCCGTGGCGCTTTTGATTTTTATTTCGGGGCTGCAATCGATAATCGATACGGTAAATCCCATGCTGGGAGAGGCAGCCGACCCAAAACTTGTGGAGGCGGTAAAGGAGGAAGTGCTAAGCGACAGACATATTCTCGGAATACATGACCTTATGATACACAATTACGGGCCGTCAAAGATAATAATGTCCCTTCATGCCGAGGTTCCCAGCAACGGAAATGTGCTGGAGCTGCATGACGTTATAGACAATATGGAAAAACAGCTTAGGGATAAATTCCGATGTGAGGCGGTTATACATATGGACCCTATCGTTATAGATGACGCACGGACCAATGAAATGCGCCGCCGTATATGCGGCGTGGTTTCGTCAATTGACAAGCGGCTTTCCATGCACGATTTCCGCATGACTGACGGACACACTCACACAAATTTGATTTTTGATGTTGCAGTTCCGTTCGATTTCCGTATGACTGACAGCGAACTTGTAAAGATTGTACAGGCAAAGGTAAAGGAAATTGACAGCACGTATTACGCGGTTATAAATATTGATAAGGTTGTTTCGTAGGCGAGAGGAGCATTTTTGGCGGTGAGCTATTGGATTGTATTTGTCATATTTTACGGGATTTTAAAGGGCAGCCGCGAACCTATGAAAAAAGCGGTACTGTCAAGCGTTAATGTGCCGACGGCGCTTTTTGCTTATACTTTTATCGGCTTTCTTATGGCGGCGTTCACCGTAAAAGGTAATCTTGTCCTTTCGGGGTATACATTTTTTCTTGTGGCGGCAAAATCTTTCGCGGTATTTGTTGCGTGGACAGCGTCATTTGCGGCGCTTAAAAAGGTGCCTGTCAGTGTGTACGGGATTACCGACATGTCAAGGGTAATTTTTGCGACAATCATGAGCGTGCTGTTTTTGCACGAAAGCCTTACGGTTAAGGGGATTGTAAGCCTTATTCTTGTTGCCGGCGGATTGTATTTTGCAAACAAAAGACAGTCGGACGGCGAGGAACAGTTCAGTATGAAATACACATGGCTTATAATATTTTCGTGCTTTATGAATGCGGTTTCGGGAATACTTGATAAATATATAATGTCCCTCGGCGTTATAACAAGCTCGGTTTTGCAGTTTTACTTTATGCTTATGCTTTCCGTGATGTATATTGCATATATCGTAATAAAGAAAGAAAAATTTCAGCTTGTCACAGCTCTCAAAAACCCGTGGCTGTACGTTTTAAGCCTTTCGCTGGTGTTCGGGGACAGGCTTCTTTTCGCCGCGAACTCCGACCCGGAAAGCCTTGTTTCCGTTATGACAGTCGTAAAACAAAGCTCCGCGATAGTTACGATTATTTTGGGCAAGCTTATTTACAATGAAAAAAATATCCGCAGAAAGCTTATATGCGCCGGGGTTATTCTGGCAGGCATAGCTCTTGCGGCATTTTAGCGGGTTCTGATGTTGTTGGGCAAGGAAGAGTTGAACTCAATGAAATCGACCTATGCACTTTGCTGCAAATCTTGGTTTTCAAAGCGCCTTGCAAAAGAGGAAAAACGCATATAACAAACAATTATCAATGACTTCATAAAAATCTCCCCTAAAAAATAAGCCTCCATTACTCATTTTTAAAGACCTAACGATGAGTAATGGGGGCTTTAATATTTATTTTATTCGTTATCCATTATTGCGTCTTTTCTGGAGAGGTTAATTCTGCCCAGCTTATCTATTTCGATAACCTTAACGAGAATTTCATCGCCCACGTGAACAACGTCCTCAACCTTTTCTACACGCTTGTTATCAAGCTTTGAAATGTGGACAAGTCCGTCTTTGCCGGGTAAGAACTCAACAAATGCGCCGAAATCCATGATTCTTACGACCTTACCCATATAAACCTCGCCGACTTCGGGTTCCTTTACTATGCCGTTAATAATTTTAACGGCCTCCTGTGCAGAACCTTCGTCTGTTGACAGAATCGAAACGGTTCCGTCGTCCTCAATATCGATTTTAACGCCTGTATCGGCAACAATCTTTTGAATTACTTTACCGCCGCTGCCTATAACGTCTCTGATTTTTTCAGGGTCAATATGCATTGTTATAACTCTGGGTGCATACTGTGAAAGCTCTTCGCGCGGTTTTTCAATAGCGTTTTTCATAACGCCGTCGAGGAGGAAGAAGCGTGCTTCTTTTGTTTTGTGCAAAGCTTCCTTAATGATTTCGGGTGTAAGACCGTCAATCTTTATATCCATCTGAATTGCGGTGATACCTTCTTTTGTACCTGCAACCTTAAAGTCCATATCGCCGTAGAAGTCCTCAACGCCCTGGATATCAAGCATAGTCATGAATCTGTCGCCTTCCGTGATAAGACCTACGGAAATTCCGGCAACGGGCGCCTTAATGGGAACACCTGCGTCCATAAGAGCAAGTGTGCTTCCGCATATGCTGCCCTGTGAGGTTGAACCGTTTGAGGACAAAACTTCAGATACAAGTCTTATAGCATAAGGGAACTCCGATTCCGGAGGAATAACGGGCTCCAAAGCACGCTCTGCCAAAGCACCGTGACCGATTTCGCGGCGTCCGGGACCTCTTGAGGGACGTGTTTCGCCGACACTGTATGACGGGAAGTTGTAGTGGTGAATGTACCTTTTTGACTCCTCATTGTCAAGACCGTCGAGCTTTTGCACTTCGCTTAAAGCGCCGAGGGTTGCAACTGTGAGAACCTGCGTCTGACCTCTTGTGAAAAGACCGCTTCCGTGAACTCTGGGCAAAAGACCTACTTCAGCCGCAAGAGGACGAATCTGGTCGATGTTTCTGCCGTCAACGCGTTTCCCTTCATCTAACAGCCAGCGTCTTACGATGTATTTCTGCAGTTTGTAGATAACCTCGCCTATCTGCTCCTCGTAACATTCAAACTTGTCCGCAAATTCGGCGTCAAGCTTTTCCTGAACAACAAGCATGTTTGCGTCGCGTACCTTTTTGTCGTCTGTGTCGATTGCTTCCTTAACCATGTCAAGGGCAAAGTCTTTAACGGCGTTGTAAAGCTCTTCGTCAACTTCATGAGCCTCATATTTAAGCTTTTCTTTTTTGCCGATTTCGTCGGCTATTGACTGAATAAATGCACAAATCTTTTTGATTTCCTCATGACCTAACATGATTGCTTCAAACATAACCTCGTCCGGAACTTCTTTTGCTCCGGCTTCAATCATTGTAACCTTTTCGGGTGTGCCGGAAACGGTAAGGTTAAGAATGCTTTTTTCGCGCTGTTCCTCTGTTGGGTTAATAACGTAGTTGCCGTCAACATAGCCGACATAAATGCTTGCAACCGGACCGTTAAAAGGAATATCGGAAATTGCAAGAGCGATGCCGACGCCGGTCATAGCGGCAAATTCAGGCTGATTATCCTGTTCAACCGAGAGAACGGTGGAAACAACGGAAACATCATTTCTTAAATCCTTGGGGAAGAGAGGACGGATAGGTCTGTCGATAACACGGCTTGTTAAAATAGCCTTGTCCGACGGCTTGCCCTCACGCTTTTGGAAGCTGCCGGGAATTTTACCTACCGAATAAAGTCTTTCCTCATAGTCAACGCTTAAAGGAAAAAAGTCAACGCCTTCTCTGGGCTTTGTTGAGGCTGTTACGTTTGTCATAACAACCGTGTCGCCGTAATAAACCACGCATGAACCGTTTGAAAGCTGTGCCATTTTGCCTGTTTCAACCTTAAGCGGTCTGCCGGCAACTGTGGTTTCAAATGTACGAAATGCCATAATGTTTTACCTCCTTATTTTTTGGAAGGCTTAAGCATATTTAGCACTTAATTATACTCTCGGCGCGCAAAAGCATAATTAACTGCTAACAGCCTAAGCCTTGAAAATACGGGCGTGAAACAGCGCCACGCCCGTAGATTTCAACTACTTTCTTAAGTTAAGTTTAGCAATAAGCTCTCTGTATCTTTCGATATCCTTCTTTGCAAGGTAATCCAAAAGACCGCGTCTTTTACCAACCATTTTAAGAAGACCTCTTCTTGAGTGATGGTCCTTCTTGTTGATCTTAAGATGCTCGTTTAAGTGATTGATACGCTCTGTAAGAATAGCAACCTGAACTTCAGGCGAACCTGTGTCGGTATCATGTCTTTTGTTTGAGCTTATAATCTCCTGCTTGAGTTCCTTATCCATTTAAATTTCACCTCCACTAAATTGTAAAAGCTAAATACCGAGCAGTGGTAACAGTGGAGTTATCCGCCAAAACCCAGCATCAGCCTTATAAGTATATCACAAATATTTTGTTTTGTAAACCGTTTTTTATAAATTTTTTTCATTAACAAGGAATATTTTTTTATTGCGCGGCAGTTTCTTTATTGCTGCTTCCCGTTTTAAGGCTTCGCTTTTGCTTTCAAGACACTCAAAGTACACAAGCTTTACGGGCAGTCTGGATTTTGTGTATTTTGCGCCTTTGCCGGAATTGTGGGCGGCAAGGCGTTTTTTTATGTCGGTTGTCCAGCCGGGATAAAGAGAATTGTCCGCACATTGCAAAATGTAAACGTAATTCATGCAATCACCATAAAAATTATACACTGTTTTTGCGGTTTTGTCCATATTTATTTGCCGAAAATGAAAAAACATTGACAAATCTTATCATTTGTTATAAAATGTAAGGGTATTTTATTATTTAGGGGGAGAAAAATGAACATCAACGATTTGATAGTAGCCGTTGACGACCGTGTATGGGGTTGGGTAATGATTTGTCTGATTATCGCTACCGGTATTCTGCTCACGATCCGCACAAGAGCCGTTCAGGTGCGTTATCTGGGTACGGCGCTTAAGTTCATGGTTAAAAACGAGGAGGACGGCCACGGCGAGGTAACGTCTTTCGGAGCATTGTGTACTGCTCTTTCCGCAACAATCGGTACAGGTAACATTGTAGGTGTTGCCACTGCGATAACCGCAGGCGGTCCCGGTGCGCTTTTATGGATGCTTATTGCGGCATTTTTCGGAATGGCAACGAAATATTCCGAGGGTCTGCTTGCTATTAAGTACCGCACGGTTGATAAGGACAAGCATGCTTTGGGTGGTCCCTTCTACTACATAGAAAGAGGTCTTGCGGAGGTTTGCCCCTGGTGTAAAAGCTGGAAATGGCTTGGTAAGCTTTTCGCAGTTTTCGGAATCCTTGCGGGTATTATGGGTATCGGTACAATAACGCAGATTAACGGTATTACTTCTGCTGCGGACAATGTTTTCAAATCGTCTGAGGTTTTGTTTAAAATAGGCGAACGTGATATTACATTGGCGGTTGTAATCTGCGGCGCGGTTGTAACGCTGCTTGCGGCGCTGGTTATTATCGGCGGTATCAAGCGTATAGCAAAGGTTTCGAAAATCGTTGTTCCGTTTATGGCTGTTGCGTATGTGCTCTTTGCTTTGATTATACTGTTTTTCAACGCTTCAAAAATTCCGGCGGCTGTATCTCTGATTTGCAGAAGTGCGTTTGACATTAAAGCTTTGGGCGGCGCTATTGCCGGCGTAACCCTTAAAATTGCCATTCAAAAGGGTGTGGGACGCGGTATATTCTCAAATGAGGCAGGTCTTGGTTCCGCTCCTATTGCGGCGGCTGCTGCTCAGACAAAATCCTGCGTGCGTCAGGGTCTTGTTACAATGACGGGTACATTTATAGATACGATTATCATATGCACAATGACGGGACTTTCCATAGTTCTTACAGGTGCATGGAACCCCGAGATTACGGGCGAAAAACTTGCAGGTTTTGACGTAAGTGCGTATGCATGGCAAAACGGTTTGCCCTTCGGAAATGAGTTTTGCGTTATTATACTTTCAATATGCCTTGCTTTCTTTGCATTTACCACAATTCTCGGCTGGGACTATTATTCGGAACGCTGCCTTGAATACTTAATCGGCGGCAGAAAAGAAAAGGTTCTTTTGGCTTACCGTATTTTGTACATAATTGCCATTGCATCAGGTCCTTACATGACTGTTGCGGCTGTTTGGAATCTTGCGGATATCTTTAACGGTCTTATGGCGTTCCCCAACCTTATAGCGCTTGTTCTTTTAAGCGGCGTTGTGGGCAGGGAAACAAAACATTATTTTGATACAAAGCAGCACAAGTTAGGTTAAATAAAAAAGGGAGCCGACTGGTGAACAGAACCGGTAAAAACGGACAGTAGAAAAAAAGAGCCTCCTA
>CAJLYO010000100.1 GCA_905210885.1 uncultured Eubacteriales bacterium
GAAAACGAACCGCGGTGTCGGCAAAATAAAATTTGATATTGACGCCGGGCAGAGCAGCGGAAACTTTCTTGTTGACAATCTTGTTATAAAAAGCGAAAACGCGAAGGAGGACGAGCCGGAATCCGATACAAAGATTTCCGGAAAGGAAGTGTATGTCAGACATAACTTTAATTTGTCCGGCCCCGGTGGTTTGGGTGAAACAATAATTGACGGCGTGACGTGGAGCAAGCGCAACAAGCCGATTAACCCCGCTTTGTACTGGACATTGGAGCAGGACCCCGATAACCCGACAGGTCTGCCGTTTTCGCAGACCAATCAGGTGCTGCGCGCACGGCGCGTACGCCAGGGAACCGCAAACGAGTGGGCTTTTACATACATTAAGGCAGGCGGCGAGGTTGTCGAGGCGCGCGGAAAGGTGCATGTGCGGTTTAAAATAAAGCCGGAATATGCAGATAACAACTTCATTGTGCGTATGCGTAACAACGCGTCGACAGACGGCTGGGGCAACGAGCTGCTGTCCTGTATTATCCGCCCCAGCGGACAGGTAATTGAGCTTGGCGGCTGGAACGGCATAGGAAAGCTTAAAACAAATGCGTGGAACACAATGGAATTTATTGTGGACACGGAAAACAGAAACTATGAGCTTTACGTAAACGACGTAAAGGGTCATTCGGAGCCGATAAATTTTGCCGGCAGCGGATATGACTCTTGCGTTTCGGTTTTCGAGTGGGATATAGAAAAGCGAAGCAACGGCGAAAATGTCTGGTATATGGACGACCTTGAGGTGTGGACCGACCATACCGACGAGCTTACAGCGGCGGCAAAACAGCTTTCCGACGCACTCCGCGGCGGAGAAATATCAGAGGATATCGTCCTGCCGCAGCTTGATCTGGGTGATTTATATACGGTAAAATGGACAGCTGATAAGCCCGATGTTATTTCATCGGAGGGCAAAGTGACACAGCGAACCTACACACAAACAGCAAGTCTTACGGCAGAAATTATCCGTAATGCGGAACGTCCATATGCGGAAAATGCGAAGGCTGTTTGCAGTTTTGACTTTACCGTTTTACCGAAAACCAATGTCAGCGACGAAGAGCTTTTGAACCAGTTAATCAACACCTATTATACAGATGATATTTTTACGGATGAAAGTCCGAACGAAATCACAAAACCAATACGTATTCCCCCGGCAAGCGGACCCGAAGGGGTATCCGTGATTTTGGAAAGCGACGATTCCGCAATAGACGCGGTGACAGGTACGGTATTAAGACCGTCCGCCGGTGAGGAGGCAAGGCATGTTACCCTCACGCTGAAACTGACAAAAAATGCAGCGTATGCGGAAAAACAGTTTGTGCTTACCGTTCTGCCTCAAAAATCGGACAGTGACATGCTTAACGAGGCGGAACAGTGGCTGAAAAAAGAAAGGCTTACAACCGAGGATTACGGTAGCTTGAAATACGGCTTGGTTTTGCCGGTTTCCGCGCCGAACGGTACCGTTATATCATGGTCAACCGTCAGCCCCGAAAGCATTTCCGCAGACGGTAAGGTATACAGGCAAAACGAAAACAAAAACGTAACTTTAACGGCGCTGTTAACTGCCGGTTCGGAAAACAGGACGGTTACATATTCATTTACCGTAATGCTTTCGCCGGTGAAAATGGCAGAGCTTGATGCCGCAAAATTAGAACTTTCAACAGGGGATACATCTGCCGTAAAAGACAATTTTCCCGTTTCGGAAAAAGGTTCCCTTTATCAGTCGGATATTGTGTGGAGCAGCAACAACACAGACGTTATAAAAATAGAAAACGGTTCCGCCATTGTAACACAGCCGCCGTTTGAACAGGGCGACGCAAAAATTACACTGACGGCGTTTGTGAGAAATGAAACGGCATCGGCAAAACGAACCTTTGAGGTGACCGTTCCGGCTATGCCGTCAGATGACGAGCTTGTGACGTCTGCCGCGGAGTGGCTTACATGGAGTCTTATAAGCCTTGACGATAAAACGTCCGTAAAGCATAATCTGGCATTGCCGGATTCTTATGACGGCGGCGTGACAATTGCGTGGGAAAGCAGCAGCGAAAGCACTGTTTCTACAGACGGCAAGGTTTCCAATCCGCCAATCGGCGGAAAGGCGGAGGAGGTAACTTTAAAAGCTTTAATTACAAAAAATCAAAGCACACAGACAAAGGAATTTACATTTTACGTTCCGCCCTTTGCTTCGCCGGAGGAGGTTTTGCAAAGTACTAAGGATAATTTGAGTTTTTATTCTTTTGGCGGACAGAAAATAAACGAAGTAACGGAAAATCTCACATTACCGCGAAAGGGTGCCGGCGGTGCACAAATCAGCTGGAGCAGCTCTAACCCTTCAAGAGTCGCCGTTTCGGAATATAATGAGGATTTGTGTATAGGCTTTGTAACACGCCCGGGGGCAGGCGGCGATGACGAATACGTAACCCTTACCGCAACCATAACCTACGGTTCGGAAACTGCGGAGAAAAGCTTTGTAATGACGGTAAAAGCCGCCGAGGATTGGAATACGGTTTATGAGCACGGCTATGACGATTTTGCCGAGGGCGATTTGCCCACCTATCCCGGCGAGGCTGTATGGCCTACCGAGGCATATCTTTCGTACCGTGTGGCATACGACCCGACCGGTGAGGATAATAAAGCGGCGCTTTTGTACCGTGCGGCAAATGCACCTCATATTGCAAATGAATCCTGGTATTTTTACCGCCACAAAAACAGCGCGCTGTATGACGGCGAACTGACTTTTTCGGGCAGAATGTACTTAGATGAAAATCTCAAAGATATTGTGTGGATTGATATTGTCGCGAAAAACGGTTCCCAGATTTGCATGGGCTTTTATCCCGACGGTAAAATCGGGTGCCAGTATACCGACGGCGGCGTTGTGACTGCGTATACGAATGAGCCTGTTTTAAAAAAGGGACAGTGGATGAATTTTTCGGTTAAAATGGATTCTTCCACAAAGACATACCATATTTATCTGGACGGCGAATGTGTTACGGAAAACGGCAAAATGACGGTTAATAACGCAATCGTAAATCTGCCGTGGGGAATACATTATAACTATTTTCAGGATTCGTCAAGATCAACGCAGATTCAGGGCTGGCGCATATATTACCTTGGAAAAAACGCCGGTGAGGAGTCGTTTGCTTATTTTGACGATATCAGCTTAAAGCAAAAGGTACAGGCTAATTCCAAGCTTATCGAAGCGCGGACAAATGTTGAAAGAGATCTGCTTTCGCTGATTAATCCCAACGACGTTACAAAATCATTTGCTATGCCCGAAATTTCAAGCGGCAGCGTCAAATTAAAATGGTACAGCTCAGATGCAGCTGTTTTGCGCTCGGACGGAACTGTTTTCCGCGGGGAAACCGACCGCAGAGTTACCCTGACGGCTGAGCTTACTTTGGGCGCTGAAACGATTTACCGTCCGTTTGAGCTTATAATTAAAAGTATTTATGCCGATGATGATATGACCGATGCGGAGGCGGTAACAGCAGATGCCGAAAATGCATTGCAGGCTTTGCAGAAAAAATATAATCTTTCCGCACTTTCGGAAAATATTATTCTGCCCGATACCGGAAACTACGGCTCCGCGCTTGTGTGGAAAAGCAGCAACACCGGCTTAATGTCCGATGCAGGCGTGCTGCAGGGCAAAGGCACCGGAAGTCTGTCCCTTACGGTTACTGCGAAAAAGGGAGATGCGGCGGCTGAAAAAACTATTGAAATTACGCTTAAAGGAAAACGCACGGAGTCAAGCTCGGGACCCATGACGGTGTCCGGCAAAAACAGCTCGGGCAATACCGGCATTGTACTGCCTTCGGAGACTGATAGAGATAAAAAGAAATTTTCCGATTTGCCCAAGGATCACTGGGCATACGATGCGGTTACGGAACTGGCGGAGAAAAATGTGATACAGGGAACGGACGACACGCATTTTGAACCGGAACGCACCGTTACAAGGGCAGAATTTGCAAAAATGCTTGTTGCGGCATTTGATTTGATTCCCAAGTCAACCGGTGCTGCGGAATTTACCGACGTCAAAAAGACAGACTGGTACTATCAGTATGTAAGAACCCTTTCCGCTCTGGGAATTGCCTGCGGTATGGAAGACGGCAGCTTCGGTGCAAATCTTGAAATAACAAGACAGGATATCGCAGTGCTTTTGTACAGAGTTTTAAAGTATCAAAACCGTGCAATTTCAAATGAAATTACAAAAACGGCTGATTGGAACGCCGTTGAGGATTACGCAAAAGAGGCTGTGGGCTGTCTGTTGTCCGAGGGAATAATACAAGGCGATGAAAACGGCAATTATCTCGGAACTGCAAACGCAACAAGGGCGCAGGCGGCGGCGCTGATATACCGCAGCCTGAAAACCGATAAGCAATAATTTATAATAAAAAGAAACGGGGGAATTTACATGAAAATCAAAAAAACACTTGCAATTGCCGGTGCATTGTGCATGGTGCTGTCCGGCTGCAAGGGCGGCGGAACCGCCGGAAGCAAGGTGGGCAATCTCGACAGCTATCCGATTGAAACTGACGCAGAGCTTACCTACTGGATGGGACTTAACACAAACGTGTCCTCAACAACAAGCAATATGGGCAACACCGAATATGCAAAAAAGCTGTACGAGAAAACAGGCGTCAAGGTAAAATATATTCACCCGGCGCTTGGTCAGGAGGCTGAAAGCTTCTCTCTTATGGTTGCCTCAAACGATTTGGTGGATATCGTTGAGTATGCGTGGTTCAGCGCTTTGGGCGGTGCATCAGGTTCAATTGCGGATAAGATTATTTATGACCTTACGCCTATGATGAAAAAATATGCGCCGAACTTAAGCAAATATTTAAAGGAAAATCCCGATATTGACAAGCTGGTTAAAACCGATGACGGACAGTACTACGCTTTCCCGAATCTGCGCGGCGGCGACAAGCTTACTCTTACGGCAGGTCCGGTTTTACGTCAGGACTGGCTTAACGATTTGGGATTAAAGGCGCCCGAAACACTTGACGAGTGGGAAAATGTTTTAAAGAAATCCCGTGACGAAAAGAAAGCTGCGGCGCCTCTCAGCATTAATAAGGTTAATAAAAGCCTTTTGTTCTCTATGGTAAATGCTGCGTATGATTTTTACGTTGACGGCGATACCATGAAGTTCGGGCCTGCTCAGCCGGAGTTCAAAGAAGCGCTTATTACACTTAACCGGTGGTTTGCGGAAGGTCTGCTTGATAACAATTACGCCATGACCGACACAAATTTGCTTGACGCAAATATGTTAAACGGAAAATCAGGCGCAACCATTGCAAGCGGCGGCGGTGACATGGGAAAATGGCTCAGCACAAAACAGGATACCCCGTCATACAGCCTTGTAGGCGTTAAGTATCCCGAAAAAGCAGCAGGCGAGAAAAACCGTTTCATACCCGTTGGGCACAAATACGCAAGCTGGAACTGCGCCGCGGTTACCACCGCATGCAAATATCCCGAGCTTGCATGCAAGTACCTTGATTTCGGTTACACCGATGAAGGACACATGCTGAATAATTTCGGTATAGAGGGAGTAAGCTATACCATGCAAAACGGCGAGCCTGTTTATACAGATGAAATCATGAAAAATCCCGAAGGTCTGACAATGGGTCAGGCAATGGGCAAGTATATGAGAAGCAGTTACGGCGGTCCGTTCGTGCAGGACGAGCGCTATCTTGAACAGTACTATACACGTACAGAGCAAAAAGACGCCCTTACTGCTTGGCACAGCAACACCGAGGAGGCAAAGAAAACCGTATATCCGGCTATGAGCCACACAACAGACGAAAATGCGGAGCTTAGTACCATTGTAAGCGAGCTTCAAAAGTGCAGAGATGAAAACACCGCGGCGTTTATTTCGGGAATCAGACCTATTTCGGAGTATGACGATTTTGTAAAAGAATTGGAAAAGCTGAATCTTGCACGTGCGCTTGAAATCGAAAACGGCGCTTTAAAACGGTTCAACAATAAATAAAATAAGGGAGATTCACATGAAATACACTGTAAAAGAAGCGGCAGATTCGGCAATAAAAACAGTGATAAACCGGTATCCGGCGGCAAAACTTCCGCCGGAAGGACATTTTCACTATCATCAGGGCGTTTTCCTTTCCGGAGTTGAAAAGGTTGCCGAAATTTTAAATAACGGGGATTATTTCCGCTATATAAAGGATTGGGTAGATGCAATGAGCGCGCCAAACGGTGAAATTCACTGCTTTAACCCCGGGGCGCTGGACGATTTGCAGCCCGGCATTTTGCTTTTCGGTCTGCTTTCGCGCACACATGACGAAAGGTATAAGCTTATGCTTGATAAGCTGACTTCGCTGCTTCCCGGCTGGGATATGAACGCGGAAGGCGGATATTTTCACATGACCGGCATGGATAATCAAATGTGGCTTGACGGACTTTATATGGGACAGCCATTTTATATGGAATATGAGACACGCTTTAATGACAAGAAGAACTATCCAGATATCTTTAACCAGTTCTTCAATGTCGTAAAGA
>CAJLYO010000101.1 GCA_905210885.1 uncultured Eubacteriales bacterium
CCTTAACGGCATCCATAGCTTCCTTTAATTCTGTTTGATATATAATAATTATAAGATTTGCTTGCAGGTTTTTAAAGTAGCAATATTACCGAGTTTTTATATAATATTACTTTTTGGGAGGTGCTGTACATGTTTTCTCTGCCATATGATATAATGTGCGGTTATTACGACAGCGGTTTTGACCCGGAGTCGCCGGTGTCCGAAATAAGAACTGTTGAAAAATACGAGATAGAGTTTTTTACTGACGATGGCTTGGAATCTTTTTTGGACGAAAATGCCATAATGATAAAGCGTGACCATGTGCTTATTGCAAAGCCGGGGCAGGTACGCTTCAGCAGGCTGCCGTTTAAAACAGCATATGTGAAGTTTAATGCGGAAGGAGAAATAGCAAAGAGGCTTTCCGAGGCGGCAGATTACTTTCCGAGCTTGCACAGACGTCTGATTCTTGACAACATAAACGAAATTATACTTCTTTGCGAAAAAGGCGAAACACTTCTTATGTACAGCAGACTGCTCTCTTTTATAAATCTGATACTGTCCGATTCACGCCCGAAATCACGGGAAAACTATGCAGTCTTAGAAGCAAAAAGGTATATTGAGAAGAATTGCGGCGATAAGCTCACATTAAAAAACATTGCGGAGCACGTAAGCTTCAGCAATGTGTATTTTCACAATATGTTTTTTGCTGCCGCGGGAAAAACACCCCACAAATATCTTATCGAATGCAGAGTCGAAAATGCAAAAAAACTGTTATGGAATACCGAAACAAGTCTTGGGGATATTGCCGAAAAATGCGGTTTTTGCAATCAGCAGCATTTGAACAAATTGTTTAAACAGGAAACCGGTATGACTCCAGGTGAATACAGAAGACGTTTTATGAACCGTTATATCGGCTCGGATCGGTAATGCGTGTTTTCTTCCCGACCGAATTACTTACAGTACTCAGACGGTGTTTTTCCCGCTATTACGGCGAAACGGCACATAGGCCGTTTCCTACTGTTTTGCTTTAGGCAATGCAATCTGAAAATTTGTGTATTCTCCTTCGGCGCTTTTCACGTAGATAATACCGTGGAAAGCGCTTACTGCGTTTTTAACGTAATTTAAACCTATTCCGCAGTTGTTTGTGGTTTGCTTTGTGGAAAACATAAGGTCAAATATATGCTTTTTGTTTTTCTTGCTTATGCCGCAGCCGTTATCATATATGGAAATAACGGCAAGGTCATCATCATCGAAAATATCTATTTTTATAACTCCGTCTTTGTTTTGTTTTAAGCTTATCGCCTCAACGGAGTTTTGAATGAGGTTTACAAAGCAGTCTGAAAGATGTGACGAGCTTGCGCGCACGGTAAGAGGTGTTTCGCTTTCGTTTTTGACAAGTGATATGTCCGGAGATATAAACACCTTTGAAAGAGCATCATCCAGGCATTTTCTCATGTCCGTGTACTCATAGCCTGCCTCAACATTTGTCATCATATTTAAAATGCGAGTAATATTCACCACCGCATCGCCCGCAATACCGTTAACACATTTTAAATTGTCATATGTAACCGGCGCATCCGTACCGTAACCGTCAAGTGCCTGGCGTGACAGCCCCTGAATTGCAAAAAACAGATTTTTATATGTATGAAACAGCATCTTTACATTCTTATTAAGACTTTGAATATTCTTTCTGTTTTCCTTTTTCGTAATAACCGTAAGATTATCGAACGGCTTAAAATAATAGAAAATAAAAAACAGCAAAATCAGCGTGAAAATCAGAATATATTGAATAAGAGTGGTGGAGGAAAGTGTTGTTTCCCTCACTGGATATTTGAATAAATCCACGCTGTACGGCATAAAAATCCGAAACTGTCCCACAACGAACAGCATTATAAAATATATATCCAAAATCACAAACATCAATACGGTTACGACAGTATTTTTAATTTTCGGATAAAATCTTGAATTAACAGAGTATCTGACAAGGGTTATAACCGGCAGAGCATAAAAAAATACAATGCATGCCGTACAATAAAGCTTTATAAATTCCGGATATACTAAAAGCGCTGCGTGCAGCCTTGCGTATCTTGCGCTGTACGTTCTGTAATAGACACCCTGAGTTACTGCCGGGTCGTTTATTACCATAAAAAGCAAAGCCGGGAGAAAAATCGCAAAAATCGCCGCCGTTTTCTTTTTCTTGAATTTTGTGTAAATAAGAATCGAGGATACAAAGACCGCACTGAAACCGGCATTTATAAGCCTTGAAGTCTGAAAAAAATTCATTTTAAACGACGTAAAATAATGGTACAGTCTGTAGTCAAGGTAGTTGGACGCCTTGTAAAGATTTACGGTTGAAATGTACATAATAGATGAGGCAAGCAGCAAAACAAGTCCGATGCAGTATATTGAAACAGACCAGGTTATTATGTTTCGGTGGTTAACCCACAGCAGGCACACAACAAAGATAATTATGAAAAATATAGATAAAATCATATGTTTACCTCTAATTGTTTATAAAGTCGAAAACATTTGTACTGTTTAAAAATTCCAAAAGCATTTTCATTCGCTTAAAACCAAGCTTTTTTAATATGCTGGTAATCTGAACGCGAACGGTTATTTCCTCAACAAAGCGTTTTTTTGCAACTTCCTTATATGTGAGTCCGCTGTATAAATCCTTAAGTATTTCAAATTCCGAGGTTGAAAGTTTTGAAACGAGATTAAGTGCAAAAAGCATTGATTGCTGCTGTTTATGCATGTTTTGGCACTTATATAGAATTTTTTGGGCGATATCGGGACGGAGCGTGTACGTATTATAATAAACGCTTTTAATATTACCCAGTATCTCGTCAGTAGAGGCGGGTTTTTTAAGATAATCCGACGCGCCGGAAACAAACGAGCGGAATAAAAACTCGTCCTCGTTATGGATGGTAAGCATTATTATTTTGGTTCCGGGGCTTTGCTCCAAAACCTGCGGAATCGCCCGTATTCCGGCATCCGATGTTTCCATTTGAATATCAAGAAGCAGTATATCCGGTGCTGTGCTTTTTACAAGTGCGCAGCAGTCTTTAACATTGTGAGCCATGCCTGCGAATTCAATTTCATCGTCCTTTGTAAGCTCCGTTTTAAAATACACGCAGATTGACTGAATATCGTCACACACAGCAACCTTAATTTTATTCATCGTTCACGGCTCCTTTCATATGCAATTATACCCCATTGATTTGAGACTTGTCAAGTCTGTAAAAATATGTAAAACCTAATGTTTTCGGGGCTTTCGGGCTTTTGTTTATTATTTTTGAACTTGTTTAGCACATTTTAACATGTTAGAATTATTACAAAGGAGTTGTTGTTATGAAAAAATTAAAGCTAATAACCGCAGGTATCATCTGCGCACAGCTGACGCTTATACTTTCGGGCTGCGGCGGCGGAAAGACCGGTTCCGACCTTACAGAGGTTAAGGTATGGTCCGTTGACAGAGCAAACAAAGCGTACATGGACAACATCGTTGCGGAGTACAACAAAAACCAAGGCATTAAAGACGGAATTAAAATCTCTTACGAAGTAAAAGAGGGCGATAATTTTCTGCAGCAAATTGAGCTTGCACTGCAGTCAAACCAGGCGCCCGATATTTTCCCCTGCTCAGGTTCAATACCGAAATTTGCCGAAAACGGCTATCTTGAAGCGTTTGAAGATCTCCCCGGCGGAAAAGAGCTTATTGAAGCCAAAGCAAACAAAATCATGGGTGTTGCAAGCCTTGTAAAGCATAACGGAAAAACCTATGCACTGCCCGGAAACGGCATGATGGTTCAGGGACTTATATACAATAAGGACATGTTCAAAGCGGCAGGTCTTGTGGACGAAAAAGGCGAGGCAAAGCCGCCCGTAACCTTAAAAGAATTCAGAGAATATGCAAAGAAACTCACAAACGAATCTAAAAACGAGTTCGGCGTTATATTCCCCATGAAATGGAGCGGCTGGTACGGAAGCGATATAGACGACCTTGCGATGTCATCATACGGACGCACCTGCTACGACCCGTTAACAGGTACATATGACATGAGCATATATAAAGAAATCTGGGAAACATTTTTAGGCATAAAAGAAGACAAAAGCTGCTTCCCCGGTGCGGAAGGCATGGATAATGATCCGGCAAGAGCACGCTTTGCCGAAGGCGGCATAGGCATGAAAATTTCATATGCATTTGACGTAGGTGTGTTAAACGACCAGTTCCCGGCAAAATGCGACTGGGGCGTTGCACCGCTTCCCGTTGCGGATAAAGACAATTGCTACAAGCAGTACGCCTACACAGGTATTGCAAGCTCAATCAACAAAAAGAGCGTTGAAAAAATCGGCGCGGAAAAGATAATGAAGGTTTATAACGAGCTTTACCGTCAGGAAGTAACTGACAATTATAACAAACTTTCCGAAAACAAAAAGGGTTACAAGGAATTTGCGGCACTGCAGGAAATCAGCCAGGTAGCGCCTGCGGTTATGCCTGTTGAGCTTTCCGGCAACAAGAGCACGGCCGACCTTTTTGTAGACGAAGTATGGACGGGTAAAATAAGTGTTGACGACGCTCTTGCAAAGCAGACAAAGATTTTGAACGACGGTATTAAAAAATACAAGGAATTGAATCCCGACGTTGACACGTCGCTGTATATACTTGATAACTGGGATATAAAGAGGTAGAAAAATGCAAACGACTGTAAAAAAGAAAACGCTGAGCGGAAAAACTTCGGTATGCATACAAAGCTATATGTTTATAATCATACCGTTAATCGGTTTTTTCCTGCTCACCGTTTATCCCACAATCTGGGCAATATGCAAATCATGGTATTATTACACAGGTGTGCCGTCCGCTACGCGTTTTGTCGGCTGGGATAATTTCAAAACTATATTCACAACCGACAAAGAGTATTTTTCCGCGTGGGTGACAACGATAAAATTTGCGGTTTTCAAGCTCCCGGTCGAGCTTGGTCTTGCTATGGTTTTGGCACTGATACTAAATAAAGATATAAAGGGCAAGGGTATATACCGCGCCATATTTTATCTGCCGAACGTAATAAGCATAGCAGTTGTGGGTCTGATTTTTTCAAACATGTTCGAGTATTACGGCGTTATAAACACGTTTTTGTTAAGAATCGGAGTAATTAAAGAAAGGGTTGACTGGTTTTCAAAAAGCAGCACGGCTTTCGCCGCACTGATAACAGGTGATATGTGGAAAAATTTCGGTGTTAACGTGCTTTACTTTCTTGCGGCGCTGCAAAACGTTCCGGACGATGTTTATGAGTCATCGTACCTTGACGGCGCAGGCAGACTTTGCCGGTTTTTCAAGATTACACTGCCGCTTATTGCACCGGTGTTTCAGATAGTGCTGCTGCTTGCAATCAACGGTGCGCTGCACACAAACGACTATGTTCTTGTTACAACAAACGGCGCTCCGGGGGGTACAACTCATACGGTAATGTCGTACTTAACAGGCACATTCGCTCCCGGCTTTGCGGATAACGGCGTAAACATCGGCTACGGCTGTGCAATGTCGTTTATAACTTCCGTAATTATGTCGGCAATAGCGATAGTGTACAGCAAGGTCAGCAGCAAGATGTCCGATTTATATTAAGCATGGGAGGCATACAGAATGAATACTAAAGTTTCAACTACGGAAAAGGCTGTATTGTATGTGTTTTTAACCCTGCTTGCATTTGTCGCTCTGTTTCCCATACTTTATATTGCCGTATCGTCATTTAAGTCAAACAGTGAAATTTTGGCGCATCCGGAATGGATTCTGCCCCGCGAATTTACTTTTGATAACTACATACAGGTGTGGAAATCGGATTATTTCGATTTTAAAAGAATGACATTTAACAGCCTTGTTTATACCCTTGTGTGCGTGGCCATAAACATATTTGTTTCCTGCGGCGCCGCGTATGCGTTTGTGCGCGGTCAGTTCAGGCTTAAAAAGGTTATCTTTGTAATGTTTTCATCCATTATGTTCGTTTCAATGGGCGGCGTTACGATATATCCTATGTTCGACGTGCTAAATGCAATTAACTTAAACAGAGGTCTTTACGGCCTTATGATTGTTAAGCTGTTCACGGTTCCTATTATCAACATTTACCTTGTTAAGGGGTATATTCAGTCGCTGCCCTACGAAATAGAGGAGGCGGCGACAATTGACGGCTGCAGCTTTACCTCCATATTTTTCAGAATTATAATGCCGCTTATTAAGCCTATCGTGGCAACCGTTGCGATACTTTCCTTCCAGGGTTCGTGGAACGAGTATCTGCTGCCCACAATTTTCACCCAATCTGTGCCTGCACAGCGCACGCTGATTGTGGGGATTGTGGCGCTTAAATCCTCGGGCGAGGCGGCATCGTCATGGAACTTAATGCTCGCGGGCTCAACGCTTACCGTTTTGCCTATTTTAATTGCATACATGATAGGAAACAGATATTTTATATCCGGTCTTGCAAGCGGTGCTGTGAAAGGATAACGATATGACTTTTTTAAAACGATTATTTTGCTTGGTTCTTGCCCTTTCGCTTTTGCAGGCCATATAGGCGG
>CAJLYO010000102.1 GCA_905210885.1 uncultured Eubacteriales bacterium
AACTACATATTCATAAAACCCTCGCCGAGAACCTCACGTGCATCGGTTATTATTACAAACGCTCGCGGGTCAATCCCGGCGACAATGGATTTAAGCATTGTTATTTCGTTCTTTTTTAAAGAACACATTATTAAGTTTTTTCTTTTGCCGGTATAAACTCCGCTTCCGCTTAAATATGTTGCGCCGCGGTTGATTGTGCGCGTAATTGCACCGGCGGTTTCTGCGCTTTTATCGGTAATTATAATCGCAAGCTTTGCAAAGTTTACCCCCTCCAAAAGAAGGTCTATAACCTTTGATGAAATATACAAAGCGATTACCGAATACAGCGCTGTATATAAATTTCTGAAAGTAAATGCCGCAAAAGCGATTACCGCCGCGTCAATCACAAAAAGTATACTGCCCATTGAGATATGCCGCCGTTTTTTGTTGACAAGCTTTGCTATAATGTCGCTTCCGCCGGTTGTCGCACCGAACGCAAGTACAAGCCCGTATCCGGCGCCTGCCATGGCTCCGCCGAAAACAGCGGACAAAAGCAAGTCTGAAACAACATGCGGTATAAAAGCAAAAGCGTCGATAAACATGGCAAGCGCCGCAGTGGCATATGCGGATTTCATTACAAATGACTTGCCCTCCGAAAAATAACCGAGTATATAAAGCGGTATATTAAACAGAATTGAAAGCGTGCCGACAGGTACATTTGTAAGATAATTAACCGCTGTTGACAAACCGCTGACACCGCCGACAGCAAGGCGGTTCGGTATCAGAAATAAGTCAAGTGCAACCGCAGTGACAAGCGTTCCTAACGTGATACTTGCATACCTTTTCAGAAATTTTTTCATATTGGATTACTGTTCCTCCGATAAAATTATATTCATAATCTCATCAAGGCGATTTTGGTCGCCGGAAAGATATATGTAACCCACAAGTGCTTCAAGTCCCGTAGCCGCCTTATATTCCGCCATATCGGAATTTTTTGGCACAGAGGATTTTGCGTTGCGGCCGCGCTTGAAACCCGCAAGCTCCTCCTCCGTCAGCATATGTTCTATTTTATGATAGCTTTTCGCCTGAGCAGACGAATTTACTATTGAAACAGCTGTTTTGTGGAGCTTGTCCACCTGCATATTATGCTTGCTTACCAGCATGCGCCGAACATAGAGTTCATAAACCGCATCACCGATATACGCAAGGACAAGTGGTGAATATTCCTTAGCTGTCATAATGCCACTTCACACCTTGCGGCGTGTCCTCCAGGATAATGCCTTTTGATTTAAGCTCATCACGGATTTGGTCCGCAAGTGCAAAGTTTTTATCCTTGCGCGCCTGCTGACGCTTTTCTATCATTTCTTCAATATCGCTGTCCAAATCCTTTTTCTCCGACTTCTGCAAAAGTCCGAGAACTCCGCCGTACTCCTTAAGAGCGTCATACACGGCTTTTATATCGCCCGATGTATCGTCGGCGGTAATGTTCGTATTAATATCACGGGCAAAGTCAAACAGCACGGAAATTGCAAGAGAAGTGTTAAAATCATCATCTAAAGCCGCACAAAAAGCTTCTTTATACTTTTTGCACATTTCCGCAGATTTTTCCGTTGCCTCCCCTTTCTTTGCGCTGCCAAGCAAAAATTCAAGATTATCAAGGCAGTTATACAGACGTTCAAGCCCTGTTTGCGACTGAATTATAAGGTCGCGAGAAAAATTAATGGGGCTTCTGTAATGTGATGACAACATGAAAAATCTGATAGTTTCCGGTTTAAACTCTTTAAGCACGTCACGAACGGTAAAGAAGTTGCCCAGGGACTTTGACATTTTTACATTATCGACATTAATGTAACCGTTATGAAGCCAGTATTTTGCAAACGGTGCGTGATTTGCGCACTCGCTTTGCGCAATTTCGTTTTCGTGATGAGGGAAAATCAGATCCTGTCCGCCGCTGTGGATATCAATTGTTTTGCCGAGATATTTGTTTGCCATAGCAGAGCATTCTATATGCCAGCCCGGTCTTCCCATGCCCCATGGACTTTCCCATGCCGGTTCTGTCGGTTCCTTCTGCTTTTTCCACAAAGCAAAATCCATTGGGTCTTCCTTTTTCTCGTTTACGTCTATACGCGCGCCGGCTTCAAGCTCCTCCATAGGCTGATGGGAAAGCTTGCCGTATTCCTTGAACTTTTTCGTTGAAAAGTACACATCACCGTCGGCATTGTAGGCATATCCGCCTTCCACAAGCTTTGAAATAATATCGATAATAGCGTCAATATTCTCAGTTGCTCTGGGATTTACGGACGCACGGCATATGCCTAAAGCGTCCGCATCGGTATAATATTCCTTAATAAAGGTTTCCGCAATGTCCGCAACGGTTGTACCCTCTGCCTTAGCCTTATTTATAAGCTTATCGTCAATATCGGTAAAATTCTGAACAAAAGTAACTTTATAACCGATATACTCAAGATACCGGCGAAGTGCGTCAAAAACAATAAACGGGCGTGCATTTCCGATATGAAAATAATTGTACACTGTAGGACCGCATGAATACATTTTTACATTGTTTTTGTCAAGAGGAATAAATTCGTCCTTTTGTCTTGTCAGAGTATTATACAGTTTCATCAGCTTTTGTTTCCTCCTCAAGTTTATCTAATCTGCCTCTTATCTTGCACAGTTCCATCGATACAGGGTCGGGAATATGAATCTGATCCAAATCCTGCGACGCCGGGGCAACCCTTACGTTGTTAAGTGTTACAATACGTCCGGGAACGCCGACACATGTGCTGTTCGGCGGAACTTCGTTTAATACTACCGCGTTGGCGGCAATTTTCGAATTATCTCCCACCTTAAACGGTCCCAAAACCTTGGCACCGCTGCCGATTAAAACATTGTTTCCTATTGTCGGATGGCGCTTTCCCTTGTCTTTTCCGGTACCGCCAAGGGTCACGCCCTGATATATTGTGCAGTTATCCCCGATAACCGTTGTTTCGCCGATAACAACACCCATTCCATGGTCTATAAACAGACCCTTTCCTATTTTTGCCGCCGGGTGGATTTCTATACCCGTTACCTTTCTTGAGTGCTGTGAAACAAAACGTGCAAGAAAGAATCTTTTATGGTTGTAAAGTTTATGGGCAATTCTGTGATATAAAATTGCCTTAAAGCCGCTGTACAGGAAAAACACCTCCGCACGGCTGCGTGCCGCCGGGTCGCGTTCCATAACCACATCAAGCTCTTCCTTTATTCGTGAAAACAGCATTAAATCACCACTTATTTAAAAAGATAATTTTTTTATTCTCCTTACAGCCTCAACCGTGTTTTCACGGCTTCCGAATGCCGTAAGTCTGAAATAGCCTTCGCCGCTGGGACCGAAGCCTACGCCCGGCGTACCCACAACGTTTGCCTCATTAAGCAAAACATCGAAAAATTCCCACGAAGTAAGCTTTCCGGGGGTTTTAAGCCAAATATACGGTGCGTTTACGCCGCCGAAAACCGAAAAACCAAGCTCTTTAATACCGTCGCGGATAATTTTTGCGTTCTCCATATAATATGCAATCATCGACTTGATTTGTTCCTTACCCTCGGGCGAATAAGCCGCCTCGGCACCGCGCTGAATTATATAGGGCGTGCCGTTGAATTTTGTGGTATGACGTCTGTTCCAAAGTGAGTTTAACGAAACCTTTTCGCCTGATTTTGTGTAAGCGTAAAGCTCTTTGGGCACAACGCAGAACGCACAGCGTGTTCCGGTAAAACCGGCATTTTTTGAGAAGCTGCGGAACTCAATCGCCACTTCCTTAGCACCGTCAATTTCATAAATACTGTGAGCAACATCGCTTTCCGAAATATATGCCTCGTACGCCGCATCGTACAGTATCAGAGCCTTATTTTCCCTTGCGTAGTCAACCCATTTTTTCAGCTCAGTACGTGTTATGGTCGTGCCGGTAGGGTTGTTGGGGAAACAAAGATAGATTATGTCAACCTTCTTGTCCGGAAGTGACGGAACAAAGCCGTTGTCCGCCGTACAGGGCAAATAAGTTATATTACTCCAGTGACCGTCTGAAAATTCACCGCTTCTTCCGCCCATAACGTTAGTATCAACGTACACGGGATAAACCGGGTCCATAACGGCAACAGTGTTGTTTGTACCCAAAATGTCACCGATATTTCCCGTATCGCTTTTTGAACCGTCGCTTACGAAAATTTCATCTGTTTCAAGCTTTATTCCCTTGGGTGCGTAGTCGTTTGCAATAATTTTTTCCGTCAGAAAAGCATATCCCTGCTCAGGACCGTAACCTCTGAAAGTGCTCTTATCAGCCATTTCGTCCACAGCCTTATGCATTGCCTTTATACACGCATCGGGCAGAGGCAGCGTAACATCGCCTATACCGAGGCTTATAATTTCCGCACCGGGATTTTGCTCTTTGTATGCCTTAACCTTTTTTGCTACATTGGAAAAAAGGTAGCTGCCCTGTAATTTAAGATAATTTTCATTAACGTATGCCATATTATCACTCCGCTTTCTCTATGTCTATTTCGCCGTCAAAAACCTTTTCGGCAGGCCCTGTCATGTACACGCAATTATCGTCCTCGCGCCATTCTATCGTGAGCTCTCCGCCGATTAAGCGCACGGTTGATTTTCTTTCGCACTTTCCGTTTAAAACAGACGCTACCAAAACCGCGCAAGCGCCGGTTCCGCATGCAAGTGTTTCACCTGCACCGCGCTCCCACACGCGCATTTCGACGGTGTTTTTATCGATAACCTTCACAAATTCCGTGTTTGTCCGTTTAGGGAATATCTGATGAAGTTCAAATTTCGGACCAAGTGTTTCAATATCCAGATTCTCAATATCGTCCATATAAACCACAGCATGGGGATTCCCCATGGAAACGCAGGTTATTGCATATTCCGTGCCGTCAACGCTTATAACCTTGTTTATAAACTCCTCACCGGTATAGTCCACGGGGATAAGCTGAGGCGTAAGTATCGGCTCGCCCATATTCACGGTCACACGTGTCACCTTGCCGTTTTCGGTAAACAGCTTTAAGTATTTAATACCTGCTTTTGTTTCAAGGGTTATGTCCGTTTTGTCGGTAAGTCCGTTATCATAAACATACTTTCCCACGCACCGCGTCGCGTTGCCGCACATCTCGGCTTCGCTTCCGTCCGCATTAAACATACGCATGCGAAAATCCGCACAGTCGGACTTCATAATAAGTACCAAACCGTCCGAGCCTATTCCGAAATGTCTGTCGCTTACAAACTCGGAAACCGCAGCCGGGTTTTCAACCGTCTCTTCAAAACAGTTGACGTATACGTAATCATTTCCTATTCCTTGCATTTTGGTGAACTTCAAATCAAATCAGTCCTTTCGTTCTACCTATCTATTTTATAACAAATAAGCAAATTTTACAATAGAAAATGCATAATTTTTCAAAAAAATTTACACTAAATTACCGGTTGACCCCGGCAACTTAGTGTATCATGTCTACAAAATCATCTTCCGATATTATTTTTATATTTAATGCTCTTGCTTTATCAAGCTTGCTGCCGGCATTTTCGCCTGCTAAAACGTATGTTGTTTTTTTTGAAACGCTGCCGGACGCCTTGCCGCCGAATTTCTCGATTATCTCTGACGCCTCCGAGCGCGTAAATTTAGAAAGCGTGCCTGTCAGCACAAACGTCATGCCTTCAAACCGCCGGTCTGAAGATGTGTTTTCATACGTCATATCCACGCCTGCTGCCTTTAACTTAAAAACGGTTTCAACAGCGGATTTTGACTTAAAATACTTAATTACACTATCAGCCATAGAATCGCCGAAATCGTATATTTTAAGCAGCTGTTCCTTTGTTGCGGCAATAACGCTGTCAATATCGCCAAACTGAACCGCAAGAGATTTTGCCGCCTTTGCGCCGATGTGCTTAATTCCTAAGCCGCACAAAAGTTTATCAAGTCCGCGTTCTTTCGAAGTTTCAATAGCGTTTATAAGGTTATCCGCTGATTTTTCCGCCATGCGCTCAAGCTCTGTAAGCTGCTCTTTTTTCAGATAATAAAGGTCGGCAGCCTCAGATATCAGCCCCTCATTGCAAAGCTGTTCCACAATAGCAGGACCCAATCCGTCAATATCCATCGCACCTTTGCTTGCAAAGTGTATTATACTGCGGATTTTCTGAGCGTCACATCCGGGATTAACACAGTAAGTCGCCGCCTCGTCCTCGAAGCGTATAACATCTCCGCCACATACCGGACATTTATCCGGCATATTAAATATCCGCTCACTGCCGTCACGTTCCTCGGGAACGGAGCGTACAACCTCCGGGATAATTTCACCTGCTTTTTGAATAACAACCGTATCGCCTATGCGTATGTCTTTTGCACGTATATTGTCAATATTGTGCAATGATGCACGTGAAACAACACTTCCGGCAATTCTCACGGGTTTAAGCTCCGCAGCGGGAGTCAGAACGCCTGAGCGTCCAACCTGAACCGTTATATCCAAAAGCTTGGTCTTTTTCTGTTCCGCCGGAAATT
>CAJLYO010000103.1 GCA_905210885.1 uncultured Eubacteriales bacterium
GCCGCCGCCGCCACCGCCGCCTCCTCCGCCGCTTACGGGCTTCGGTGCGGATTTCGGCAGGCTGTCGTTATAAAGCTGTGCAAACTCCTCATATGTATAACAGCGGCTTTGATTAAGCTTTGTCATCATCTTATTGCGCTCGTTTTCGTTTGACGGCGCTTTGCTTAAGTCAATCCCCAAAACTCCCTCATACTTTTCGAGAATTTGATATATATCCGCAAAACCGCTTTTGTAAATCAGGGATAAAACCGCCTGGCAGGTGTACAAATCCGAAACGGACTTATAGCTTTTACATTCCTTGCGGCGGCTGTACATTCCGGCGAATATTTCGTCCGTTATATCGGTTTTTGCGCTTAAAATCAGCTTTTCCGTTTCCGGCTCTGGTGAAATTTTGCCCTTGTACTTATTAAACAGTTCACGCTGCTCTGCGGCTGTTTTGCTGTCGGCAAAAAGTGCTAAAAGCATTGCCTCATTTAATATATCCCCTGTGTTTTCCGCCGTAAACACCGTGTTTTCGGGTACAAGACCGCAGACCGTTTCGGGGCTTACGTCATAATCCGTAAACAAAACCCCGAAATATTTAAGATACACCTTTGCCCCGGTCATTGAAAATGCGGACACAAAATCGGAATTAAGCTTTGATAAAAACTCCGCAATGTTCGCCCGGCTTATATACTGAAAGTCCGTTACAGCCGGCGTTTTTGAACCGTCATACACTGTAAGGGTGTGCTCTCCCTCCGGGATAATGCCGGAAAGCTTAACGGTGCCGGACTCGCCCGGCAGATATGCGGCGGTCAGTCCGCCGTCAACTGCCGCAAAAATTCCGTCAGGCGACAGCGTACTGCATGTTATATACAAATTTTCGTCATCGCACGAAAGCTCGACAGCTGTTTTATAATCAAAATCCGACTGCATATCAACCGCGAAAGCATAAGCCGGCTCAAAGTCAAAAACCGCATCGGAAGCAGTAAAGTCCCCTCCGTCAAGGACTGACGGAGCCGCCGTTATATCAAGCTTTCCGACAGTTTTTCCGTCGGCGGACACCGCAAGAACAGCCGCCTGCGCCGCGGTTTCGTATTTCGAGCTTACCTTAACCGTGCTGCCCGAAATTTTTGTCACGGCAAGCATTTTTGTCCCCATGGGCGCGCTTATGTAAATGTTTTTTGCCTCAAGGGCGGTGACGGTGCCGGGGTCGGCGGAAAATACGCCGCCCGACGACGGTTCGGGGTCGGAAAAGGTGTATGACGGCTTTTGTTTGTCGTTAAAATAAAGAGTAATAACGCCGTCCTGCTTTTCTATTTTAATATATGCCCACAGCATATCCGCCTCGGCGTGGTTTTTATAGCCGTCGCCTTCGGCAAGGGCAAGCTCGGCGCCGTTTTTCATAAGGCTCACGCCGGAGCCGCCGCTTGCGCTGCTTTTAAACATAAATTTGTAGTCCCCTGCAGTAATGGAAAAATACGATTCCTTATATTTTCCGCCATCGGTATACTGCGCCTTTACGTTAAGCTCGGCAGTGAAATTTTCCGTCAGAATATTTCCACTCGAATACGGCATGTCGGCGCTGTCGCGGTACGCAAGAGTTACACGCTCCGCCGAAATTTCCGGCACGACTGTTTCGCGCGGCAGATTTTTCTCGCGCGTTACAAGCAGATTATCGATATAAAGCGTGGATTTAAAAGGCTTAAAGCCGATTGCCGCATTGGCAAGAGTAAGCCCGGTTGCCTCTATAACGGGATTGTCCTCGCCGTCAAGATAAACGTTTACCGCATCTCCCTTAACCTCAGCCTTTATAAAAAACCACTCACCGTTAAATATCGCGTGATTTGCCGGAAGGTCGTGAGAATACCACAGATTGCCGGTTTGTCCTGCCGTCTGGAGATAAATTCTGCTTGTTGCCTTGTCCTTGCTTTGATACACCATGATTTTGCATTTTGTGTTATCGTTTTTAAAACGCAAATCAAGAATCTCCGGCCAGCCCTCGGCGGCATAGTCAAGCTTTGCGTTCATTCGCACGCAGTGGTCGCCGAACCAGCTTGTGCCAAGCCCGTAGCTTGCTATTTTATCCGGAGCGACAACGCCTGCATTGTTTCCGTCCGACTGTGCCGACGTGTATATACCGCTCCATTTTGACGCATTTAAAGTCCCTTCAAAATCCTCGTTTACAAGCACCGTTTCAATAAGCCCCGGAGCCGGACGCATAACGCTGTCCGGAATGGGCTGTGAAAAGGGCGCCGCGAAAACATTTGCCGTTATAAGAGCGGCTGCCGCCAAAGTACTGATTATCCTTTTCAAAATATCACCTCAGTTTATTTCGGAATACCACTTGTTAGCCTCGTCCGTCAGCGTCTGACCGCCGGTTTTGTACCACTTATTTACAAATTCGTCAAAATAGTCGAGGTCTTTATCTCCCGTAATAATTGAAATATATGTTTCGGAACGCAGCTTGTCAAGCTCTACGCCGTAAATTCCTTCCGAATCCAAAACGGTTTTCAGCTTGTTTTCTATTGCGCCGAAAGACGCCTGTGTATCCTTGCGCCACTGCACCATGCTTTCCTGACCGTAATCGTTCCACTCAAGAGAAGCAAGAGTTGTCATAACGGTATGGGCGCCGATTTTCGCTCTTTCGGTGTACTGAGAATATTTCTCGTCCAAAAATTCAATCTGACCCTTGTCGTTGTACTTCCAGTGTTTGCCTTCTATACCGTTTTTGGCGGTTGTAAGGTTCTCGCGCGAGGTAAAGCCCACGGTTTCTATAACTTCAAAAATCTTTTTAAGCTTTTCCTTATTATCCGAAAGCTGAGTGCTGAAGGCAACCGTTGCGCCCTTGGCGCCTATTGTGCTGGACGAACCCAGACCCTGGTCGCCGTAAGGTCCCTTTACGGGAAGTCCCAGGCGGATACTGTCAGCCGCTTTGGGGTCTGATTTGCGAAGTTCTTTTACGTTATCGCCTTCCCAGTCGTTTGCCTCCAGGGACTGCTCAAACTTAGGCTTAAAGTGCCAATCCTCACCGTTTGCGGTAAAGCCTATTCTGCCCGTTACAAAGGGGGTGGACATATTGCTTGAGCCGCTTTGCTTTTCGTCCACGATAAATTCGGGGTCCAAAACGCCGTCGGCATACCATTTGCGGAGTACCCCCAGCGCCTCCTTCATTTTGGGGTGAACACCGCCGTACACAAGCTTTCCGTCATCGCCCTCAAGCCAGAACTCAGGCACGATTCCGTACGCTCCGTAAACTGCGTAAACGCCCCCTGCCGACAGTCCGTATGTATCCTTAACGCCGTTTCCGTCGGGGTCTTCGTTTGCAAACTTATACATAAGTTTTTCAAAATCGGCAAACTCCACGGGCAATTCCGAAACGCCCAGTTTTTCCATCCAGTCGCCGCGGTAAGCCATTGGGCGGCGGTATTTTGTAGTAAGCGCCGGGATTCCGTAAATTTTTCCGTCAACCTTGCGGTAAGAAAACGCGTCTTTATCCGTGTCCTTATATGTTTTGTAAAGCTTCGGTGCATACTCTTTTATTTCGTCCTCGGTAAGCTCCGCCAAAATTCCGTCCTTTGCATATTTTGTATATGCCGAGGTTGAGGGCAGATAAATCACGTCCGGGATTTCACCGCCGGCAATTTTTAACGCAATGGATTCAATGTAGTTTGCCGCCTCGATATTCCACACGTCAATATCTACGCCCAGCTTTTCGTCCCAATACTTAATCATGTCCGCGTCCTTGTTAACCGGTGCGCCCAGCCACGCCGTCCACGAAATTTTTACCGGCCCGCCTTCGTTTGCGGTTTCCTGCTTCTTGCCTCCGCAGCCCGAAAGGCACGTTATAAGTGCCGTAACCGCCGCTGCTGTTTTCAATGCTTTTTTCATAAAATCCTTCCTTTCATATATTATCCTTTAAGTGAACCTACCATAATTCCCTTAACAAAATACTTCTGCAAAAAGGGATATACCATAACAATGGGCAAAGTTGCAACCATAATTGTTGCCGCCTTTATATTTTCGGAATTTACAATTTCGTTTGCGCCGAACTCGGAGGAATTGGGGTTTAACATCTGCGCCGTTCCTTCAAGCACAATTCTTCTCATAACCACCTGCAAAACCTGCTTTGACGGCTCTGTTATGTATATAAGGCAATCAAACCACGCGTTCCAGTGACCCACCATCGACCACAGCGCAATCGTTGCGATAATGGGCTTTGACATGGGCAGAATTATGCGGCACAGCACTACAAAATCGTTTGCACCGTCTATTCTTGCCGCCTCCTCCAATGAATCGGGCAGGGACATGAAAAAGTTTCGCATAATTATCATGTTGTACGTATTTATCGCCCCGGGCAGAATCATCGCCCACATAGTGTTTAAGAGGTTAAGCCTTTTAATCAGAAGGTACGACGGTATCATACCTCCGGAGAAAAACATGGTGAAAATTATTATCCCCGTCCAGAAATTCTTGTGAGGAAAATACTTTTTTGAAAGAGGGTAAGCCGCCAGGACGGAAAACGCAAGATTTATGCACGTTCCCAAAACGGTACGCAAAATTGCGTTTTTAAAGCCCGTGCCTATGTCGGAATTTCTGAACACTCTCATATAATTATCCCACACAAATCCCTGCGGGACAATGGTTATTTTTGTAAAGCTTGCCTCCGGCACGCTGAACGAGCGTGCCAAAAGGTATAAAAACGGATAAAGCGCCGCTGCCGAAAAAAGTATCATGAACAAAACGTTAAAAACATTAAACACCTTTTCACCCGGCGTTGATTTTATTTTCATTTTACTGCCTCCTTTACGGGCGTGTACGCCTTTATCGATTTAATGCAAAGACCGCTGCCCGGCATTTCGAGATACTTTCCGCGGCGATCAAGCTCCGACGCCGTAAGAAGCACCTCGCCGCTGCCGCGTATTCTGACTTCCCATACCGTTCCGTCCCAAAATTTGTCCGCATAAAGCTTGCCGTCCGCGTAAATCTGCGCAATATCGCAAGTCATGTCAATATGCAAAACCGCGTCGTCATAAGGCAGCTTAAGCCGCCACAGCCGTCTTTTGGTTTTGCCCAGGTCAAACTCGCACAAAAGCTTATGATTAAAGCTTTCGGTATCAAACTCCTCGGGGCAAATTTGCGTGCATTGCGCTGTTTTTCCTTCATGCACCTTTAAAAATTCACCGCCGGTATATTTGTAAACGGTGAAATCATCGCCGGAATTTCCTGCAGCGATAACATTTTTTCCGTCATAATACAAGCCGCAGCGGCTTTTGTACACCTGTCCGCCGTGCACGCTTAAATACCGCGCCTCGTCCTTTTCAACAACAGCCGCGGTTACCTCGCCTCCGTCTTTAAGCTTAACGGTCACCGTACCGTAAATGTCGTAAATCAGGCTGCCCTCCTGTTTGCAATGTCCGCAAACCGACAAAATTTCGCCTTCAAAGCACATTTCGCGGCGGCACTCAAAGGGTGGAAAGAAAAAGTACACTCCGCCGATAAAACATACAGGCTGCATCGAGGAATATTTTAAAACCGCGTCTTTCATCTTAAAATTATACGGGATAAAGCCGTAGCTGCCGTCCGAAACGTTAAGCCCGTACTTCGGGAAAGGCTCGCCGTCCGCGCAAAAGCGCACATTTTCATGACGTGCCATCTTGCAGCCGCGGCTGTAATTATTGACAAACACAAAACCGCTTTTTCCGTTATCCCTAAAGCAGTATCTCAGCGACTCCGTATCGTCCGCCGACGTGATTTTCTCCTTTTGGTAATACGGAAAACACTCCGCGATATTTTCACCGAAGCTTTTTAAAAACAGCGCCGTAAGACGGCACAGCCCGTACTGTTCGCTTAGCGTTCCGTATGCGCCGATATGGGCGTGATAATCGTAATCTATCATGGGAAGCTCGTTGGGATATCCGCATTCCGCGCTTTCCTGCATTGTGGTTTTGCCTATGGGATTTTTACCGCCGTGGTACATGTAATACCCCAAAAGACAGTTTCCGCTGCCAAGCTTTGTAACCGCCATTGCGGCGATTTCGTCCCCTGACGGTATCGGACGCCGTTTGTATGTCGCCTGGAGTCCGCCGCCCATTTCGCAGGTTGCGTAGGGGTACACGGTATAATCAACGGCGTTTTGTCCGTTTCCGGCAACGGACAAATCCGCACCGATTGAATGGTCGTTTCTTATATTTCCAAAAAAATAGTGTTTATTTTGCGGCAGCTTATCCGCCGACGCCGCCCACGGAGCCTCGGTATAACAGCCGTACACCGGCAAAAACACCCCATCGGGCAGCTCCGCATCATTCGGCATACCCCACGCCGTAGCGGTATATATCGGGGCGGACAGCCCCTCCTCCTTTGCAATGTCAAGAAGGGTCTGCAAATGTTTTTTATTATGCTGAAGCTCGTTATCAATCTGAAAACCCAAAAGACCTGTGCCGTCATAAAACATAAGACCCTTTAGCTGCCGTGCAATCGCGCGGTACCAGCCGC
>CAJLYO010000104.1 GCA_905210885.1 uncultured Eubacteriales bacterium
ACGGCATGTCGGCGTCGGAGGGAATTGTGTGTGCGGTAATGGACGCAAGATGCAATCAGTTTTACAACGCGCTGTTTTTGGTTGAAAACGGTGTTCCCAATGATAAAATAATCAAAGAGGATAAATCGACCACCACCGGGGAGAATTTTAAGTTTTCCAAAGAAATTTTGGACGGTTATTTTGACGGAAATTACACGGTTTGCTATATAACAAACTCATTTCATATATACCGCGCCGGAATACTGGCACGGAAAAACGGATTTACTGCCGCGCATTTGCACGGCATCACCGATTGGTACACGGTGCCGACAAACTATATCCGCGAGTGTTCGGCGGTGCTGTTTACATGGATTGTTGTCAGATAGCAAATAAAACAGAGGAAAAGTCATGGACGAAATTATTAAAATACGCAGACAGATTCACCAAAATCCGGAGCTGTCTTTTTGTGAATACAAAACGGCGGAAACGGTTGCAAAATATTTAGAAAAGCTTGGTCTTTCACCGCGCTGCGGCATTGCAAAAACCGGTGTCACCGCAGATATAAAGGGCGGCGAGGGAAAAACTATACTGCTCCGTGCGGACATGGACGCACTGCCGGTAACGGAACAAACAGGGCTTTCCTACGCATCGGAAAACAGCGGTGTTATGCACGCATGCGGTCATGATGCGCATATTGCGGTGCTTCTGATGTGTGCGAGAATTTTGTGTGAAAATAAAGATAGGCTGTGCGGTACGGTGCGTCTTGTATTTCAGCCCGGCGAGGAAACAGCCGGCGGAGCATTGCCGATGATAAATGAAGGCATACTTGAAAACCCAAAGGTTGACGCGGCATTTGCATATCATGTGACAAACGAGGCTCCAACAGGCAGCGTTATAATAAAAAAAGGAAGCCTTATGGCGTCCCCGGACAATTTTTATATAACGGTTAAAGGCATCGGCGGCCACGGAGGACAACCTAAAAATTGCAAAAACCCGATAAATATTGCGGCGCAAATTGTTAATATGCTTAACAAAATAATATGTGAGAATTACTATGTTTTATCTGTTTGCAGTATAAAATCCGGCAGCAGTGAAAACGTTGTACCGGATGCTGCGTACATTTCCGGTACTGCGCGGACACTGACGCCTGCGGCGCGCGATTACATTCAAAATGCTATAGAAAACGTGTGCGCTGACGCGGCAAAACAATATGAAACTTCGGTTGAATGTGACTTTGTGCGCCTATATCCTCCTCTTATAAATGATGAAAAAATGATAGACATGTTTTCAAAAACCGCGCGCCGTGTTTTGGGTGCGGAGCATGTGCTTACGCAAAAAAATGCGGACATGATAGGCGAAGATTTTTCCTATTTTGCACAGGAGGTTCCTGCATGTATGGTAAAGCTGGGCGGTGCAACGGCACCGCTGCACAGTCCGAATCTTACAGTGGACGATGAGGCTGTATTTACAGGTGCAAAACTTATGTCGGAGTTTGTTTTTGATTATTTGAAACAGGATATGGCATAGATTGTATCCGGGAAGAAGATAAAAATTCTCCGCCGAGTTATCGGCGGAGAATTTTATTTTCGGCAGCTGCCTACAACAGCTTTAAGCGTGCATACGCTGCCATAATATTTTTTGTTCCTACGGAATCGAAGGCGATTTCAAGGTGCCAGTCGTTGCCCATGGGGGTTGCTTTTATTATCATGCCCTCGCCGAATTTTGAATGTTTAACGCGCTGACCGGCGGTATAATTAACCGACGGCGCGGCAGCGGCGGCTTTGGGTGCAAACGTAACCTTATTGCTTACGGTATACTTCGGTTTTTCCTCGTATACCGGCTGTTTTTCCTCCTTATGCACAACGTCCAAAAGCTCCGGGTCAATCTCGTCCACAAAGCGCGACTGCTTATTGTAATTGGTATTGCCGAAAATCGTTCGGCTTGCGGCATTGGTGATAAACAGCTTTTTCTTTGCGCGTGTTATGCCCACATAGCACAATCGGCGCTCCTCCTCAAGTTCCTCCTGAGAGGACTGGGACATGTAGCTTGGGAACAGCCCCTCTTCCGTTCCGCACAAAAACACAACGGGAAATTCAAGTCCTTTTGCGGAATGAAGTGTCATAAGCACGACAACGTCCTGCTGTTCGTCATAATTATCCACGTCCGCAACAAGAGAAATTTTTTCAAGATATGCGTTTAAATCCGCGTTTTCTCCCTCAGACTTTTCAAATTCCACAGCGTCGGACACAAGCTCCTTTATGTTTTCAAGGCGCGTTTTGGATTCCACGGTGTTCTCCGTTATAAGCATGGTTGAATAGCCTGTTTTGTCAAGCACCGCGTTTATAAACCTTGACAGCGGCATTTCGCGGCTGTCGGCGGCAAGGGAGTCTATAAGCTTTGCAAATTCCCCTAACTTTCCGCCCTCGCTTCTGCACACTTCAAGCATGCTGATGCCACGCGACAGGGCAAGCTGTTCGCAGTTTGACACGGTTTTTGCGCCTATGCCGCGCTTGGGTTCGTTTATTATCCTTTTTAAATTAACATTGTCGGCGTTGTTGTTCACAAGCCTTACATACGCCAGAATATCCTTGATTTCCTTGCGGTCAAAGAACCTTAAGCCGCCCAAAACACGGTACGGCACGGCGTGCTGTATAAGCATATTCTCGATTACACGGGACTGGGCGTTTGTTCTGTACAAAATCGCAATATCGTTATACTCGTATTCACCGTACATTTTCGTAATATTATCCGCGATATAGTACGCCTCGTCATGCTCGTTTTTCGCGCGGAACAGGGTGATTTTCTCACCCCTGCCGTTGCCGGTCCAAAGAGTTTTGCCCTTTCTGCCGAAGTTGTTTTTTATAACGCCGTTTGCCGCGTCCAGAATATTTTGCGTAGAGCGGTAATTTTCCTCCAGCTTTATAACCGCAGCGTCGGGGTACTGCTCCTCAAAAGAAAGAATATTCTCAATATTCGCCCCTCTGAATTTATAAATACTCTGGTCATCATCGCCCACAACGCAAAGGTTTTTGTACCCTCCGGCAAGCATGGAAACAAGGCGGTACTGGGCGTGATTGGTGTCCTGATACTCGTCCACCATTATGTATTTAAACTTGCGGCGGTAGAAATCCAAAACGTCCTCGTGCCGGGAAAACAGCGAAACGGTAAGCATGATAATATCGTCAAAATCAAGGGCGTTGTAGGTTTTGAGCTTTTTCTGATACAGGGCGTAAATATCGGCTATAATGCTTTTCTGATAGTCGTGAAAGCTGTTCTTTTTCATTTCCTCCGGGGTTTCAAGTTCGTCTTTTGCGCGTGAAATATTGTTAAGCACCGTTTTCGGGGCGAAAATCTTGTCGTCAATGTCAAGTTCCTTTAAACACTCCTTAACCACGGTTGTCTGGTCGGCGCGGTCGAATATGTTAAAGTCGGACTTGTAGCCGATTTTTTCAATATCACGCCGCAGCATGCGCACGCACATGGAATGGAACGTGGAGGCAAAAACTTCGTCCCCCTCGGTGCCAAGCATGGAAACAAGTCTGCTTTTTAATTCCGCCGCAGCTTTGTTTGTAAAGGTTATCGCCAGAATCTGCCACGGGTTTACGTTAAGACCGCCTATTAAATACGCTATGCGGTTAATCAAAACCGTGGTTTTTCCGCTGCCGGCACCGGCTAAAATAAGCACGGGACCCTCCGTTTTGAAAACAGCCTCGCGCTGTTTATCGTTTAAATTTTTAAATGACAAATCAACCATCTATTATACCTCCGCCCAAAACTGTGTCATTATCGTACATTACAAAAGCCTGCCCCGGTGTTACGGCGCGCTGAGGCTCGTCAAAAACCGCCTTTAATCCGTTTTCTGAAGGATACCCCGTGCACGGTGCGTCAAAGGCGCTGTAGCGCACCTTCGCCGTGCAGCGGAAGCTGCCCTCCGGTTTGTCAAAGGCGATATAATTAATATTGCTTGCATACAGGGTGTCGGTGAACAAATCCGCGTTGTCGCCCAGAGTCACCCTGTTGGTTTTCGTATCTATATCCGTTACGTACACCGGCTTGTTAAGGGCGATTCCGAGCCCCTTGCGCTGTCCGATTGTGTAATTTATAATGCCCTTATGCCGCCCCACGACAGTACCGTCGGCAGTGACAAAATCCCCCGGGGCGCTCTCGCCGGCGCGCTCCCTGATAAATGAGGCGTAATCCCCGTCAGGCACGAAGCAAATCTCCTGGCTGTCCGGCTTTTTTGCTACGGAAAGCCCCAAATTCTCAGCAATTTTCCGCGTTTTGTCCTTTGTAACGCCGTAAAGAGGGAAAATCGTCTTTGAAAGCTGGTACTGGGTCATGGTATAAAGAAAATACGTCTGGTCCTTTTTCGGGTCGGCAGAACGTTTCAAAAGATACCTGTTCCCCTGCTTTTCCACTCTTGCATAATGCCCGGTCGCCACGTAATCCGCCCCGATTTCCGAAGCCTTATGCAGCATTGCGTCAAATTTTAAGTGCTTATTGCACATAATACACGGGTTTGGGGTTCTGCCGTGAGTATACTCGTCTATAAAATTATTTACAACATATTTATGAAAATCGTCCGTAAAATTAAGGACATAGTAGGGGATTTTAAGCTTGTTGGCAACGGCTCGTGCATCGTCCACCGCAGACAGCGAGCAGCACCCCCCGTCCGGCTGAACGCCGTCCCAAAGCTTCATGGTAACGCCTATTACCTCGTACCCCATTTCAAGCAAAAGAGCGGCAGATGCGGAACTATCCACACCGCCGCTCATTCCAACCACTACCTTACTCATGATGGTGAGCGTGACACTCTTCGCAGTTGCAGCTGCAGCCTAAAATCGGCTCGGGGTCAATGCCCTGTCTTTTATAATAGTCTGCCAGGCACGCACGTATTGCCTCTTCCGCCAAAACGGAGCAGTGAAGCTTAACCGGCGGCAAGCCGTCAAGCGCCTCAACAACAGCCTTGTTTGTAAGCTCCAAAGCCTCTTTTACGGTTTTGCCCTTAACAAGCTCCGTTGCCATGCTGCTTGTTGCAACAGCCGCGCCGCAGCCGAAAGTTTTAAACTTTATATCTTTGATAACGTCGTCCTCAATGCGCATATACATTTTCATGATATCGCCGCATTTTGCGTTACCCACCTGACCGATTGCGTTTGCGTTTTCAAGCTCGCCCACGTTTCTCGGGTTTGAGAAATGGTCCATAACTTTTTCACTGTACATATTTATTCCTTCTTTCCTTTCAGATAATCCTCGTAAAGAGGCGACATGTCTCTTAATCTTTTAACTATGGTTACAAGGTTGTCCACGATTTGCTCAACTTCCTCCTCGGTGTTAAGATGCGAGAAAGTCACACGCAGCGAGCCGTGAGCAATGCCGTGGGGCAGTCCTATCGCCAAAAGCACATGGGACGGGTCAAGGGAACCGCTTGTGCACGCCGAACCGCTTGAAGCGGCTATTCCCACCATGTCAAGGCTTAAAAGCAGACTTTCGCCCTCGATAAATTCAAATGACGTGTTTGCGTTTCCGGGCAGACGTTTTTCCCTGTCGCCGTTTATTATAACATGGTCGATTTTGCTTGTAACAAAGTCAAGGTATTTGTCACGGAGCTTTTTGCAGTACGCCATGTTTTTGTCCATATCGCGCACGGCAATTTCAAGCGCCGTTGCCATGCCCACTATTCCGGCTACGTTTTCCGTACCGGCGCGGCGGTTGCGCTCCTGTGCGCCGCCGTGCATAAACTGACCTACGCGCGTGCCTGTTTTTATATACAAAAAGCCTACGCCCTTGGGGCCTTCAAACTTATGTGCGGAAACGGAGAGCATGTCCACGCCCAGCTCGTTTACGTTAACCGGGATATGGCCCACAGCCTGAACGGCATCCGTATGGAAATAAACCTTATGGCGCTTTGCAATTTCCGCAATTTCGGAAATGGGCTGAATCGTGCCTATCTCGTTGTTGGCGGTCATAATTGAAATCAAAGTGGTTTCCGGTGTGATTGCAGCCTCAACGTCTGCCGGGTTAACAAGCCCGTTTTTATCCACCGGGACATAAGTAACTTTAAATCCCTGCTTTTCCAAAGCCGCAAAACTGTGCAGCACCGCATGGTGCTCAATTGCCGAGGTTATAAGGTGCATGCCTTTTTTTCTGTTTGCCTCGGCAGTGCCTTTGATCGCCCAGTTATCCGCTTCGCTTCCGCAGCCGGTGAAAAATATTTCGCTCGGCTTTGCGCCTATTGCAGCCGCGATTTTTTCTCTTGCTTCGTCCACGGCGGCACGGCTTTTCTGACCTATAGTATATATTGATGAAGCATTTCCGTAATATTCGGTAAGATATGGCATCATACTGTCTAAAACTTCCTTGCTCATTTGCGTTGTTGCCGCATTATCTACATATATCATATTGCAACATCTCCCTACTTTCGATACAGAATCATTATATAAC
>CAJLYO010000105.1 GCA_905210885.1 uncultured Eubacteriales bacterium
GATTGAAGTATAAACATCATCTTTAACTAATCTTTCTGACATAATAACAGCATCTTCATAGTTATAACCATGCCATGTTGTAAATGCAATAACAACATTTTGACATATTATATAAAAATATTGACGGAGGAATGTTTATGGATGCAACAATGTTCTGCCCGGTTGTAACCAAAAAGGAAATGCAGATGCCTTTATATATTACAACAATAGGGACAACCTTTCGCGAGTCGCACATATACCGGCCGGACGGTGTTGAAAGCTATCAGCTTTTGTATTCAAAGCACGGCAGCGGTATCGGGAAACTTTACGGTAAAAGCTTTGAAATACCGGAGGGCAGTCTTTATTGTCTTCCGGCAAATAATGCCCATGACTATTATAATTCAACCGAAGATTGGGAAACATATTGGGTTACGTTTTCCGGCTGGGCATCTCAAAAGCTTTTTGATATAGATGCCGGGGTGTACAGTCTTCCGGAAGGGTTTGATTTTGATAAAAAATCGAAAGATATAATGGCATGCAGGAATATGAGGGAATGGGGAATAAAAAGCAGCGTGCTTCTGTATGAGCTGCTGCTTGAACTTAAAGAGCATATTTCTGTACGTTACAGAGCCAAAAGCCGTTTGGGCGAGTGTATACGGTATATTAATGAGAATTACGCGGAGTGCATAGAGCTTTCGGAGCTGGCACAGATTTCGGAAATGTCGGAGGAGCATTTTTGCCGTGTATTTAAGTCCTACACAGGTATGCGGCCGTTTGAATACATAACGAATGTGCGTATTCAGAGAGCCAAGGAGTTTTTGCTGCGTGATAAAAGCGAGAAAGTGGGAAAAATTGCGGAGATAACGGGGTTTAAAAGCGCATGTTATTTTTCGGCAGTGTTTAAAAAGTTAAACGGCTGTACGCCGGAGCAGTATCGGAGCGAGAATTTATAAAAAACGGACTGAAAAGTATTTTTCAGTCCGTACTGCATTTAAAGTCCCCCAATGTGCCGTCAGCTTCATAATTTACAACCTGCTTATAAGCAGGTGGGTGCCTCCTGCGTATTTATGGGTTTCCCAAATAAATTTGGGCGTACACGCCGTACACAGAGAGTCGGCTCCCGATTACGTTTTGTTGGTTATAAATGAATGAAGCTTAAACGAACACCCCAGGGATACAATATTATTATATACAAAACTCATCAAAAAATCAATAGTTTTTTGCAAAATTTTTATTCATATTTATTAATTAATTTCTGTTTCATATCCCAAAGCTTTTCCGACAGATCGACATAATACTGATGAGGGTTCTCAAAACGCAGAACCTCGTCCCACAGTGTGTCTATCTGCTCTCTGCAGTAGGTCTTTATTTCCTCGATGGAGGGGTTTTCGTAAACTCGTTTTCCGTTTTCGTAAATCTTTTTAAGAAGCGGAACAGCCTTGAAATCCGTAAGTTTTTTCTTTTTCCACGTAAACTGAGGGTCGAAAATCGTGTACGGTTTCGAGTCGTCAATAACTTCATCATGAAGTGTAACAACGTCCGCAATCGCCTTGTTATCAGGTGTAAACAGGCGGCACAGGTTTTTAAAGCCCGGCGTGGTTATTTTTGCTACGTTTTCCGAAATTTTAATGCGCGGTACAATTTCTCCGCCGCTTTCTATTGCGCAGAGCTTGTAAACTCCGCCGAACACCGGTTCTGATTTTGACGTTATAAGACGTTCGCCTACGCCGAAGCTGTCGATGCATGCGCCTTGCATTAATGTGTCGCGGATAATATATTCGTCCAAAGAGTTGGAAACAACGATTTTGCAGTCGGTAAGCCCTGCTTTATCAAGCTCGCGCCGCATCTTTTTTGTGAGGTATGCAATGTCGCCGCTGTCAATTCTTACGCCTTTTAAGTGATATCCCAGCGGAACAAGGACATCGTTATGAACCTTAATGGCGTTGGGAAGACCCGACTCCATTACGTTGTAGGTATCTATAAGCAGCGTGCAGTCCTGGGGATAAACCGATGCGTAGGCGCAGAATGCGGAGTATTCGTCCGGGAAAAGCTGAACCCAGCTGTGTGCCATGGTTCCAAGTGCCGGGATACCGAACTCCTGTTCGCATATTGTACAAGCCGTACCGCAACAGCCGCCGATATATGCTGCTCTTGCACCGTAAATTGCTGCGTCACAGCCTTGCGCCCGGCGCGAACCGAATTCCATTACCGCTCTGCCATCGGCGGCACGGACGATTCTGTGAGCTTTTGTGGCTATAAGCGACTGATGGTTTATTATCAGCAAAAGCATTGTTTCGATAAACTGCGCCTGGATAACGGGCCCCTTTACTATGACAAGGGGTTCGCCTGGGAAAATCGGTGTCCCTTCGGGGATTGCCCAGACATCACATTTGAATTCAAAATTTCTTAAATACTCCAAAAAGCCGTCACTGAACATGTTTTTGCTTTTCAAAAAAGCGATGTCGTCATCGTCAAAGCTTAAATTGTCCAGATATTTTGTAACCTGCTCCAGTCCTGCCATAATGGCATATCCGCCGCCGTCCGGAATGGTGCGGAAAAACATATCAAAATACGCAATTTTTTCGCCTATTCCCTGTTCAAAATACCCGTTCGCCATTGTGATTTCATAAAAATCCGTCAGCATCGTTAAATTAGCTTTCACTGTCATCTGTCCTTCCAACTATTGTATTGTATATAAGCTCCGCGCAGTAAGCACGGGTAACATATCTTTTAGGTAAAAACGCATTGCCGTTAACAAGTCCCAAGCCCTTTGCAATCGCCGCACAGCCCAGCAAACGCCGGTCAATGGAAGCACGGTCGACAAAGTCAGCCTCGTATGCATTTTCAATGTAGGCAATATCCTTGTACCCTAAGGCATTTACAACAAGCTCTGCCGCCTGTTCGTGGGTGATATAGCCGTCAATTCCGTCTGCGGAAAAGTCTTTTTCAAAAACCGTACTTAAAACTTGTGCAAATTCCGCCCCTGTCATAAACTCCTCCGGCATAAATTCGCCGCCGTCGGATTTGAATATTCCGGCAAGGGCGAGGGTTTGTATTTGATGTTTTGAAACGGAATTTTCTATATCGGAAAACGCCGGTTCGGTTCTGACCTTGTACGGATAGCCCTCATTGGTACAAAGGGCGCCGCTTTGCGCATTTACGTAAAGAGGGTAAACCGGGGAAAACCAGTAAACTGCCCGAAGCTCTTTTGCTCCGCCGGATAACACCGGCACGTACATGAGGTCAAATCCGGCATTTTGCATTAAAATTTCATATGCGCGCTGTTCGCTCACTGAGGCAATGGAAAGAGGAAAATCAATATTTTCTTCCTTTACGGCTTCAAAAGAGAGAATTCTGCCGTCGGCTCTGTCCACTTCAATTATTATGCCGTCATCGCTGTACGGTATTCCGTTTACGTACAGGGGAAACTTAATTTTGTATATGTTGGCATCCTCTGACGGTATTGAAAATCCGCCGCGGCAGCTTTTGTAGATTGATTTTATGTACCGCGAGGCATAATTTGACGCAATTTTTGAACATGCGGTATCTGAAAGCATTTTTGAGTCTTCGGTTGCCTTTCTTTCCGAAGAAAAACGCACGGTATCATAGGTGTGCGAATCAATAGTAACGGAAATTGTGTTTCCGGCGGCGTTTTCATACGTTATCTCGCAGAACGGATTTCCGGAATCGTCTTCTAAGTACTTTGTACCGGTGATAATATGCTCCGCGGTAATTCCCAAAGTGCTGTTGTTTTTCAGTCTGCTGTCTGCCATTGCCGGGAAACTGCCGTTTTCCGTTTCGTGCAGATTATCGTAAAGCTGAGTTTTTTTTGTGTACATCAAAGCGGACGCACCGGGGAAAATACCGGTTTTTACCGGTTCGGCGGTGTATGCGTTTATAAATTCCGTTCCGTCACCGTTTATGGAATAGACAAGTGTAATTTCGTCTCCGGCGCGGCTGTACGCAAGCTCAAGACCGAATTCGGAGGCGAATTTTTTCAGCGCCTCATCCCTCGAAACGACAGAGGAGGCAGAGGTAATGTAATCGTAGTCCTCCCATACAATGCTGTATTCTGAAACGGTTTTTGTGTATGCATCCACATTTACAACGGCATAGTTGTCATAGCAGGGTATGCCGTTTTCACTGCGGTAGTATAAAATATCGTATGAACCGCTGTTGCGCGAAATATAGTTACTTTGATGGAAAAGGTTTAAGTGTCCGGAAAATTCTGGGACAGCCTTTTTTAAAAATTCATCCGCAACGGTGCATGCGCCGTTATAGTCGATTTCCGACAGCTTGTAGTCGCCGTTGTACTTACCGTAGCGGTACTGATTGTATGTAATTATCCGCTGTTTTCCGTCAAGCGTTACATTTACCGAGCCGCCGTCGGAAACGCTGCCGCCGCTCCATGAAAAAGCATAGCTTGTGTTGTCGGAAATGTCGGCGTAGCTGTTAAATTCCGTATAGCTTTCCGGAATATCAAGACGTTGTTTTAACGTTTCCGCAACCGATTGTACATCTATTTCGTCAGAGAAAACGGCGCACGGTATGCATAATGCAAGTGATATTAAAAATGATATTAATTTTTTCATACCGCACCTCCGTTTCATGAAATGTATGTATACATTATACCACTTTTGCGGAAATTTATCAATAACAATAATATTACAAAAAAATCCCCGGAGTACGGGGATTTTCTACTGATTTTTATATTGTTCGATTTTCTCAATCATGTATCTGCCAACGTCATGCATAAACTTAAGCACGACAGGCATCAGCTCTTTATCAAAGCCGTGAAGGAAGTTCATGGCTTCGTATGTAAAATCGCCGATGTAGTTAACATCAGCCAAAGCCTTAAGCACGCAGTCCCAATTAATCGCGCCGAGATACGGCAGGGTGTGATTGTCATCGCGGTAGCTGTTATCGTGGACATGCAAAGCCGAAAGCCTGCCGCCAAGAGCATGTATTGCATCACTTGCCTCCTGACCGATAAGTCCGCAGTGACCTATATCAAGACACACGGAAAACCACTCGCTGTCCAGTGTGTCGCGGTACTTTGCAAGCTCTTCGCCGGTGCTGCACACGTTAGAAACAATGTAACCTCTGCGTCTGTCGCGCCCGAACATGTTTTCCAATGCTATTTTAACTCCGTATTCCTTGGCATACGGTAAAAGGCTGTTGAAAAACTTGACGTTAAAATCAAGCTGAGCGCTTTTGTCCGGAAGTGCAACGGGGTGCACAACAATGTTTTCAACCCCTAAAATTCCGGCACATTCTATTGCCTTTATAAGATTTAAAAACATCTCGCTGTTATACGAAGCCTCACCCGGTTTATACGCCGGAAAAGGAGCATGCGCCTGATTAAAGCAGATTCCGTAGTGTTCGGACACAGTCTTTAGATTTTTGACATACCCGCGGTAATCGCTATTGTGCAGCGGACAGTCCGCCTTATCCATATAAAACATGGAAAAATCAACCGCATCAAAGCCTGCCTCGGCAATTGCGCGTACAGCGCCTTCATCACCGAACAGTGTATTTAAGTGGTCGGTAAGCATGGATAATTTCATGAAATAGCCTCCGTTATCTTCTGTAACCGCCGCTTCTTTTTGAGTCCATATTGCGTCTTATGGCAGCCATTTTCTCATCGCTGTCCTGCATAAACTGCTTCATTTTATCCTCGAATGACATGTTTTCGTTGTTTCTCGAAAAATCCAACTGAGCGGGAGCTCTTCTTTTGGAAGGATTGCGCTTTTGCTCGTCCTCAAGAGCTTTTTTTATTGAAAGGCTGATTTTACCGGAGTTGTCAATCGACAAAATCTTTACCTTAACGGTGTCGTTAATTTTCAGGTGGTCGTTTATGTCCTTAACGTACGTCATAGCAACCTCTGAAATGTGAATTAATCCGGTTTTGTTGTCCTCAAGCTGAACGAACGCACCGAAATTGGTTATTCCGGTAACCTTACCTTCAACAATCTTTCCTACTTCCAACTGCATAGTCCAAATAGCTCTCCTTTAAATATTTTTGTAATCAGTTTTTGTTCTTTGGCGCTTCCATGAACACAATTTCGTCCGGTGCAACCAAATCAAGTTCGTCACGGGCAATTTTTTCGATATATTCCGGTGTGTTGACCTGCTTTTTCTTTTCCTCAAGCTCTTGCTTGCGTTTCTCTTCTTTGGCAATATTGCTGTCCAGTTCGGTAATCTCGCTTTTGAGCGAGTTAAGCTGAATTTGCTGAGAAACCCACGTGTAGCCTATATATACGGTCAACACTGCGGCAAGTGCAAACTTGACGGTCTTAAAGCTTAAACCCTTATTCACTTTTTTCTTGTGTTTTGCAGGCATTTTACTTTCCTCCGAAAAATAAAATAACTCTATATACCTTTAATTATACAATATAAAAGCTCAAAAGTAAATAAC
>CAJLYO010000106.1 GCA_905210885.1 uncultured Eubacteriales bacterium
ACATAAGGCTTAAAAAGCCTGACGGAAATGTAAAATCCCCCACGATAACCGTCCACAAAAGCGACAACGGTTTTATATTCTCCGTATTTACTCCTTCAACAACCGTTGACGTTAAGATGAAATTTCCTCTCGGCGCACCGCTGCTTTTAGGTTACGAAACACAGCTTGAAAACGGCTGCTCGGTTTACAGATTTCCCCGTGCGGAACACAGAGAATGCCGCGCGTTTATAGAACAGAATGACGGTGTGGTTTCCGCAAAGGAGTTTTGCCCGGTAAGCGGAAAATTCAGACGGCGCATACTTGTTTCGGGGCTTAAAAATGCAACCGTCAGATTTTTTGCGGAGGAAAACTGCAAAACAAAGGTTGAAGCAGTGCTTAATTCGATAGGCGATGCATGGTACCCCAAAGACAGCTTTGAGGGGCATTTCGTAAACGATAAACAGTACGGCTGTTATTATGAAATTACAAACGTTACGGGCGAGCTTGCTTTCCAAATGCCCATAATTAAATAAAATTATAATAGGAGGTATTAACGTGAAAAGAATATTATGTTTAACACTTGCTCTTGCGGTTATGCTGTGCAGCGTTTCGGTTGTGTTTGCGGACACCGCGGAACAAAACAGAATTTTGCTTCCGACACAGGAAGGACATTACTTAGGCGGCTCATACGACAAGGTTTACGGCATTTATGCCAAGCCATCATACAGTGCAACACGAATGGTAACATCATATTCGGTACAGCCTCAGCATATTTTGCTTGATTTCGATCTCGGCGAAATATGCGGAAAAGATATAAGAAAGGTAAGCCTTTTGGTTTCAACACTGAAAGGATTTGTTAAGACATTTCCTGCCGAAAAAACATTGGCACTGCACGAAATTTCAGAAAATTGGACTAATAATTCCGCTCCGCTTCCGGTTTACAGTGAACAGCCGGTTGCACAAGGCGTGTTCACTTATAACACACCCGGCACTGATGAAAAAGTTACAGGTCAGGGATACCGTTCTCTTTTAAACGACGGTTACCCGTCATCTGCAAACAACAATTCCGGAAACACAGAGCTGATTGACACCGGTGCAACAAACTACGACCATGCTATTGATATTACAGACTTCGTAAAAGAAAAATCAAACGCCGGCAACCCGAAATTCAGTCTGCTTGTAAAGGGTGTAGCGACAGAACTGCAGTTCCGTTATATTTCCGTGCTTGTTACATACACAAATAATACCCCTCCGGCTATTTCCTTAAAGAATGTTCAGTCAAGATACGAAGCAGGTGCAGACGCTGTTTTTTCTGCTTCGGTAACGGGTTCAAACGATATTTCAAAAGCAGAACTGTATTTTGACGGTGAAAAGGCTGCCGACGGCGTACTTTCGGACGGCTTGTATACTGCAAACATTCCCGGCGAAAAAATGACAGCCGGAACACATACGTTAAAATGGTATGCAGAGGATGCAAACGGCACAACAGCGGAGAAAGCTTTTGAAATTCATGTAAAAGGCGGACTTCCCGAGCAGTACTCGATATTAAATGCGGCGCTTACCGGATGCTATGTGGAAAACAAATCTCCGAACGACAGTCCCCGCAAAGATGAAAATATAGTTGATACCATATACGCTTTCAACACAAAACCTTACGGTTACGGTTTGCAGCTATATTACAAAAACGAAAAAATACTCTTAAAATATGACCTTTCCGATATTATCAGCAAGGATATTGTGAAAGCTGAGGTTCTGCTTGCGTGCAAGGATAGACCTGTGTTTACCGGAAACAAATCCGTAAATCTTTACGAAATTACGGGGTCTTGGGATAATAACTACCATATAGGCTTGCCGACGTACAATACCGAACCGTTATTTTCTGGAAACTTGACGTTTACGGCACCGGCAGACGGAGAAACCAAAACCAAGTTCGGATATAAATCCCTTGTAAACAACAGCGCATATCCAACAACCGGCGCAAACGTAAGCTACGGTGACAACGGCGCAACGGATTTTGACCAGGCGATAGATGTAACAAGTCTTGTGAAAAAGAATATGTCCGCCGCAAAGGGTAACCTTGAAGTGATGCTTGAAGACGGCGGGAGCGGCTGCAGATATGGCTTCGGCGCTATAAGACTTCTTGTTACATACCGTGACAATACAATTCCGTCGGTAAGTTTTGACAATATAAAGCCGGAGTATGCGGCAGGTGAGGATATTGTTTTATCCGCAGCCGCTTCAGATGATGACGGCATTGCATCGGTGTGCTTTGAAATTGACGGAAAAAGCTATACTGCGGCTCTGTCGGACGGCAAATATACGGTAACACTTCCGTCAGGAACGGTTTCAAAAGGCAAGCACACAGTAAAATGCGTTGCCATAGACGAAAACGATGCCGAAAACTATGTAACGGCTGAAATAATCGTAGGCAGACCTGCCGTTAACCAAATTCCGGTAATTGATGCGCAAATCCCGGATAACGGCGCCGTAAGCTCCGACACATACGTGCCATTTAAGGTTTATGACCCGGATTGGGACGAGATTACCGAGATATCCGCAAAGCTTGACGGAGCGGAGCTCACCGTTAACAAAAACGGATATAATTATTATGTAACCGTGCCTGCAGCTTCAATGACCGAAGGCGGTCACAGCCTTGTTATAAAAGCAACAGACCTTTGGGGAGGCACGACTGAAAAAACATATGCCGTTACCGCTTCGGGCAAGCCGCGCAAATATGCTTCGATCAGCAATACACAGCAAGGTAACTATATAAACAAATATAACGGTATATATGCAATGAGCGAAAAGCCCGAGGAAGTGTATAACAAATGGAATTACGTTATGCAAAACGGCGCTCAGGAATATATCCAAAGATATGATTTAACAAGCGTTAAGGATTTTGACATAGAAAAAGTTGAGCTTTTAACGGCACGCGGCGGATACAACAACGTCAGAACTTTGCAGGTGTTTGAGGTTACGGGCGACTGGTCCGTTACCAACACGAAAGACAGCGGAAAGCCCGCATGCGCGGATGAGCCGTTCGTTTCAAAAGGTTTGGAAATAAATCCGACAGACGACCCGTTAAGCCTTGTAAAGCTTGGATACCCGGAAAGCATGGTTAAAAACTTTGACGGAACTGTTGACATCACGGATTTCGTTCTGAAAAAACTTGCGGAGGGCAAAACAAGCGTTGACATGCTTTACAAATGCCCCCTTTCAAGTATATACACAAGCGGAATTAAAATGCTTGTCACATACCGCGATAACACCGTACCGACAATAACGATCGGCGATTTAAGCGGACTTGCCGAAGGTAAAGACTTTGCGGTAAGCTTATCGGCGGAAGATAGTGACGGCATAGCAGAACAAAGCGTTTATTTTGACGGCAGAAAGCTGACTGACGGAAAAATTCCCGGTGAATACGTTAAGGGCAGCACTCACGTTATCACAGTGAATGCCGTTGACAAATTCGGCGCAGCGTCAACCGCGTCAAAATCCGTTATTGTACCGGCGCACATTGAATTAAAGCCGGAGGAATTTACAAAGAATTACATCACATTTGACACCTCGTGCCTAAAAGGCAGAGAGCTTGTTTCCGCAGAGCTTTCCGACGGAACGGCTGTCAATAATATCGAAATCGGCAAAAAAATCAAGATTTCGGCAGAAAATTCCACGGCGGATATGCGCCTTAAAGTTGAGTATAAGGACATAGCCGACACCGTTAACAAAGATATAACCGTAAATGCGTCCGAAATCGGAGATATGGAGCGTTTCGGAATTAATCCTTCGGTTTATCACTATGTGACCGCTGTGTTTGAAAACGGCACAAACAGCGCGGAAATCACCGCGGCAGGAGAAACATTCACGCTTTCCGGTGAGAATTTTGCAGCCGCAGATATCTCTGTTTTGGGTGACGTTACACTAAAGAACATGAAATTAAACGGTAACGTGAAATACTTTGTGTTCACAACCGATTTTGCCCGCGGCGTAAGAGCGGATAAAATAGCGTTTACAAAGCTTAAAAACGGCGCTGTAAAAGGCAGCACCGCAGAATTTGCGGCAGAAATCGAGAAAACCGGATATTTTAACGACAGCATTACATGGTCTGTAACAGGCGCGTCCGCATCTGCCATAGACCAAAACGGTGTTTTGACCGTCAGCGCGGCAGAAACCGCCGATTACATTACCGTAAAGGCAAAAGCCGATATTTTTCCGTATCCCGAAACATCGGTAAGGGTTAAAATAACGGAAGCACCGCAAAGCACATTCGGCAGCGCCGCCGTAAACGTGGGCGTTTTAAGCGATATCCACCTTTACAGTTATGCAAGGGCAGACGTATTTAAGGCTGCCGTTAATAAGTTAAAGGAAGAAGCAGGCGGAAAGCTTGACGTATTGCTTATCCCCGGCGACATAACGCAAAATTTTGCAAAGCCCTACGACAGCACAACGGAACAGGCAATTTACGACCAGGTTAAGCTTTTCAAAACCTCTGTAGAGGCAGTTACAGACAGTGACACGGAAATTGTGTACTGCCTCGGAAATCACGATTCTGACGGCAACGGTCTTACAAAAGCAAACCCCACAAAGGCATCGATGTACAGTAAGCCGGGCGAATTTTTCGTTAAGGTTTTAAGCGGCTGGGACGGCACGGTCTCAACCTATGACAGTGTTGACACGACAACCGAAAACCCCGACTATAACAGATATTTCGGACGCGACCTTGATTTCAGTCAGATAGAAAAGGGTAACAGAATAACAAAGGTAAAGGGATATTACTTTATTGCCTTTGAGCCTAATTCGTACGGTTCGGAGTATACCGACGATACAATTTCATGGCTTGAACAAAAGCTTGAAATTGCCGCAGCCGCCGACCCGAACAAGCCGATATTCTTAATTACCCACCCCAAGGTTTACGGTACTGTTATGTCAAGCGATACCGAAAACTATTCGGCAAATATTACGGAGCTTTTAAACAAGTATCCGCAGATAGTTTTGTACACCGGTCATACTCATAATCCGTTAAATACCGAATATGCAATTATGCAGACCGGCTTTACCTCGGTTGAGGGTTCAAGCACGCAGTACTTAGACTGTATTCCGGGCAAATTTACAAGCGGACTCAACCAGCGCGAAAACGGACAGCTTTTGCAGCTTGACGAAAATTCGAACATTAAAATTACAAGATATGATTTCACCGATAAAAGCCAAATCGGAAATCCGTGGTATATCAACGGAACAAACGTAAGCGGTTCGCATTTGTTCGCATATGACGGCTCAAGATTTTTAAATGGCGGCGCACCTTACTTTGAAGAGGCAAGCGTAACGCTAAACGGAAATACGCTGACGTTCTCCGCCGGATACCGCGTTTGCCCGTTCACCGACCACTGTATCCAAGCCCTCTGGCAGCTTCTTAATCCATTCCTCTAACTTCACAAGACGAAGCACTTTTTCCAGATCTTCGTCCGTGTGACTTTGACTGTAAAAAAGAATGTTATCCCGAATCGACAGATTCATCAAATATCCGTCTTGTCCCAGATAAATCAGATTTTTCGTCATCCAGTCACGAGGAACTTTGCGGATATCTTCTCTTCCTACAAAAACTTCCCCATCATATCCATCCAGCAGCCCTGCCATAAGGTTTGCAAGTGTACTTTTCCCGCTGCCGCTTTTTCCACAGATCCCCAGAAATTCCCCGGATTTGATCTGCAAGGAAACATCATTCAAAACCATTTTTGTTCCATAGCGGTAGCTGAGATGTTCGACCGCAATGCTGGCATCCGCAGGAACCATGCCTTGCGGCTTGCACGAAGCAAACTCCGACAGCGTCGCGTTCTCTACTCCGCCTGGCGCCGTCTTCCAGCCGCCTGACACATCTGCAACGCTATCTCCAGCTGTCACCGCGTCCGCAAACACTCCAAACACACGCACGATGCTGCTCTTTTTCCGCCGGAAATCGATATGCAAATCAATATATCCGTCCAGCGCAGGCACGATCCAGTCGTAAGCTGCCACAAAAGCAACCAGCGTTCCAGGAAGCATTTCCCCGTTTGCAATGAGCAGTCCTCCGTACAGGTAAAACAGCACATTGATCAGCAGCTCAAATCCGCCGAATACCGCTTTATTGAGCACTTTTCCGTGAAAGGCATTTCGCTGAATCCTGTATTTTTCCGACAGCGCTTCCTGTACCCGGTTCAGCTCTTTTTCCTCGCTCGCCGTTGCCTTGATAAAGAGGATATTCGACATCTGCTCCTTGACCGTCTGGTTCACCCGGCTGTTGGTTTCATTGATTTTCTGACCGATCACTTCCTGCTTTTTATTGATTTTCCGGATCAGCACAATCCGCAGGATCATGAGCGCA
>CAJLYO010000107.1 GCA_905210885.1 uncultured Eubacteriales bacterium
TTCGATGGTTGCCGTTTGTCTTTCTCTGCCTTGAAACGGGCTGGCTGTTCTTTTACGTGTTCACGCAAAGCACAAGGCTGTTCCCGGCGCTGACCGATCTTTTATGCACCGCAGGATATTTCGTTCTGATCCTGCTTCCGATATTGATGAAAAAAAGAGGAGACGGCAAATGCTGAAGCGGGAGCTTCTGCCTTATCGGTTCCTGCTCCTGCCGGGCTGACCGCGCCCGCCTTTGCCGCAGCCGTTTTTGCCCATGAGAAAAACCTTATCGCCTTTGCCGATAAACAAATCGGCATCGGAAAATAAAATTTGATTTTCAAAACCCATGGTAAGTTCTCGGCACACCAAAACCTCGTTTCCGCAGCCGGAGGCAAGGCGGAAGGAGAAGCTGACCGCTTTGCTTTGGGCAAGGGGCGCCTCCATATCGGCTTTTATTCTGTCAATTGATTTTTGCTTGCTTTCGGCGGTTCTGATATTGCGTTCTCTGTTCCACTGCTTCTGCTGTTTTATAATACCTTCAAGCCTGTTTATTTCGTCTAACTGATTCTGATACTTGCGCCGTGCGGTTTTTTCTGCCTCGTCTTTAAGCACAAGGTATTTTGTGTAGTTTCCGTTATAGCAGAAAACCTTTCCGTTATCCATGTCAAAAATCCTGTTTGTCACCTTGTCAAGAAAGTATCTGTCATGAGATATAACAATAAAGGTTCCTTTGTAATCGGAAAGGAACCCTTCAAGCCATGAAATGCTTTCCAAATCAAGATGGTTGGTAGGCTCGTCCAAAAGCAAAAGTCCGGCGCCGCCCAAAAGAATTTTGCAAAGCATAACTCTTGTTTTCTGACCTCCGCTGAGCTCGCCGAAGGTTTTGTTAAAATCGCTTTCGGAAAATCCAAGCCCCAAAAGTGCGGCTTTTGCACGGCTTTTATAGGTAAAACCGCCCATTTTTTCATACTGCTCCGAAAGGGCGTGATGATGCTCTATCAGTTCAGTGTCGGTGCTTGTCTGCATTTTCGCCACAGCATCGTTTAGTTCGTTTTCTACTGCGATTATGTCTGAAAATGCCTGCATAACCTCGCCGATAACCGTTTTGTCGGTGTTGTAGCCGGCGTATTGCTCAAGATACTTGATATCAAGACCCGACTGGGCGAAAATCTCGCCGCCGTCAGGTAAAAGCTCACCGGTCAAAAGCTTAAAAAGCGTTGTTTTTCCGGCGCCGTTTGCCCCCACAAGACCTATTCGGTCGCCTTCGTTTACCCCGAAGGAGGAGGGGGCAATCACAACATCCGTTCCGAAAGCCTTAGTTATGTTTGAACAATTTAAAAGCATAAATGTTTCTCCTATGCCCGTGATTTAAGAAATTTGTCTATTCGTTCAACAGCCTGGTTGATTGCGTCAATCGAGTAAGCGTATGAGCAGCGTATAAAGCCCTCGCCGCTTTCACCGAAGGCGCTTCCCGGAACGACTGCAACTTTTTGTTCGCGAAGGAGGGTTTCACAGAAATCATTGGAAGAAAGTCCGGTTGATTTTATGCTTGGAAAAACATAAAATGCGCCCTGCGGCTCGAAACATTCAAGACCGATTTCGTTAAATGCCTCTACGATTACCTTTCTGCGGTAGTTATATTCCGAAACCATAGCCGCTATGTCATTGTCACCGTTTTTCATTGCCTCGATTGCAGCGTACTGGCTTGTTGTGGGAGTACACATAATTGCATACTGATGTATTTTCGTTATTGCCTTTATTATATCCGGGTGACCGCAGGCATAGCCAAGGCGCCAGCCGGTCATGGCAAAGGCTTTTGAAAAACCGCTGATTAGTATTGTACGCTCTTTCATTTCGTCAAATGACGCTATTGAAACGTGCTTTGCGCCGTAGGTAAGCTCTGCATAAATTTCATCGGACAAAACGAAAATATCGGTGTTTTTTAATACGTCAACGATAGGCTGCAGGTCCTCTTTTGTCATAATCGCACCGGTCGGGTTGTTGGGGTACGGCAAAACAAGCATTTTTGTTTTGTCGGTTATTGCGGCTTTAAGTGCCTCTGCCGTAAGTTTAAAGTTGTCCTCTGCTTTTGTTACAATGGGAACCGGCACACCGCCTGCCATCTGCACGCACGGGGTGTAGCACACAAAACTCGGCTCCGGAATCAAAACTTCTTCACCCGAGGAAACGAGGGCACGGACGGCAAGGTCTATTGCTTCGCTCCCGCCGACGGTTATAAGCGTTTCTGTTTTTGAGTCGTATTTTAAGCCGAAACGTCTTTCGAGGTAACGGCAGATTTCCTCTCTCAACTCCATAAGACCGCTGTTTGAAGTGTAGTAGGTGTGTCCCTTTTCAAGAGAATAAATACCGGCATCGCGTATGTGCCACGGCGTAACGAAGTCGGGCTCGCCCACGCCGAGGGAAATTGCATCCGGCATGGTTGCCACAACATCAAAAAATTTACGTATGCCGGATGGCTTCATGTCGCGTACGGTTTTGTTAAGTTTTTCGTTTATGTTCATAGGGTTATCACTCTTCTCTCGTCTTTTCCTTCGTCGTTAAATATAACGCCGTCCTGTTTGTATTTTTTCAGAATAAAGTGCGTCTTTGTGGAAATAACATGGTCCATGGGCGCAAGCTTTTCAGCAACGAAGAGGGCAACCTCCTTCATGGTTTTGCCTTCGATTGTAACGGCAATATCAAAGCCGCCCGAAACCAGCGAAACGCTCTTAACTTCGGGATACTGATATATCCTTTCCGCAACCTTGTCAAAGCCCTCGCCGCGCTGGGGGGTGACTCTGAGCTCTATCTGAGCGGTGACAAATTCGCGGTCGGTTTTCTCCCAGTTTATAAGCGCCTTGCTTTTTAAAAGCACGCCTTCGTCCGTCATTTGTTTTATTTCACGCTCAACTTCGTCAACCGACATGTCAAGCATTACAGCTATCTGGTGATGGTCAAGACTTGCGTCCTGTTCAAGAAGCTTAAGAATTTTGTTTCTCATATTGTTTTACCTCTCAATAATTATATTTTTGGGGCATTTTTCCTTGCAAATACCACAGCCCGTGCACTTTGAATAATCTATTTTTGCCAGGTTGTTTTCAACCGTGACCGCGCCCGAGGGGCAGTTTTTCTCGCACAGTCTGCATGCTATACAGCCGGCGCTGCATTTTGTTTTCATTTCAATGCCCTTGTTTTGTGACGAGCATGCCACAAAGTATTTTGTGTCCTTGGGAATAATTTCTATAACCTTTTTAGGACAGACTTTGGCGCATGCGCCGCAGCCCGTGCATTTTTCCGTATCAACTTCCGCAACTCCGTTTGTAACGGAAATTGCGCCGAATGGGCAGGCTTTAACACAGCTTCCGAAGCCTAAACATGCATAAGCGCAAGCCTTTTGACCGCCGCCCAAACGTGCCGCTGCCGTGCAGTCCTCGATTCCGTCGTATTCGTAGCGTGCCGCCGCTGCGTTTAAGGTTCCGCGGCATTTAACCGAGGCAACCTTCGGTGTTCCTGAGGCAGCGGTAACGCCCATTACCTCCGCAACCGCCGCTGATGTTTTTGCACCTCCGGCAGAGCAGCCGTCAACCGGAGCTTCGCCCGAAACAACCGCCGCCGCAAATGCCGAACAGCCGGCAAAGCCGCAGCCGCCGCAGTTTGCGTTGGGTAAAACTTCTGTTATTTTTTCAACACGGCTGTCTGTTTCGACAGCTAAGTATTTTGAAGCGACTGCCAAAAGCGCACCGCACAAAAGTCCTGCGCCGCCAAGCACTGCCGCTGCATATAAAATCATCATAACAGCCAAACCTCCTTATTAAAACGACAAGCCGGAAAAGCCCAAAAATGACATTGCCACAAGTCCTGCCGATATTAATGCTATCGGTACTCCCTGCAAAAATTCCGGAATGTCCGAAAGCTCAAGCCGTTCTCTTATTCCGGCAAAGAGCACTATGGCAAGGGTAAATCCGATTGCTGAGAAAAAGCCGAAAAGTACCGACTGTACAAGGTTAAAGCCGTTGTCTATGTTTAAAATCGCAGCACCCAAAACTGCGCAGTTTGTTGTTATAAGAGGAAGATATATGCCAAGCGCCGAGTACAGCGCCGGGCTTACCTTTTGCAAAAACATTTCAACAAGCTGAACAATTGCCGCTATAAGAAGTATAAACGCTATTGTTTTTAAATATTCAAGTCCCAGGGGAACCAGAACAAATGTGTAAATGCAGTATGTAACAAGGGACGAAACGGTCATAACAAATGTTACCGCCATACCCATTCCGAGAGCCGTATCTGTCTTTTTGGAAACGCCTAAGAACGGACAGATTCCCAAAAACTTTACAAGAACGAAGTTCTGAACAAAAATTGCCGTTATCGCCAGAACAAAGAAGTTAGCGTCCTTAAGCATTGTTTTTCTCTCCTTTCTTTTTCAGTGCGTTTACTACCGCTATAATTATGCCGAGAATTATAAACGCACCCGGCGGCTGTATTGCCATAAGCACCGGCTGATAAGACGAGCCGAAAACGGAAAATCCGAGGATTGTACCGTTGCCTAAAAGTTCTCTTACTGCTGAGATTATAATCAGCGCCAAAGTAAAGCCCAGACCCATTCCCAAACCGTCCATAACGCTTGGCAAAACGCTGTTTTTGGAGGCAAACGCCTCTGCTCTTGCAAGGATTATGCAGTTAACAACGATAAGGGGAATGAAAATTCCAAGGGAGCTTGAAACAGACGGTACGTACGCTTTTAACAGCATGTCGATTATCGTAACAAAGCCTGCAACTATAACTATGTATGAGGCTATGCGCACCTTTTGGGGTATAACCTTGCGCAGTGCCGATATAAATAAGTTTGAAAATACCAAAACAGCAGTGGTTGAAAGTCCCATGCCTATTCCGTTTACAACCGCAGTTGTTACCGCAAGTGTTGAGCACATTCCCAGAAGCTGTACAAGGGTGGGGTTTTGGTCTATTCCTGCTGCCGCGTCTGGCCTTATCTCGCATATTCTAATTTCTTTCATTTTCTGCCGCCCCCTTTATTGCTTCAACCTGAGCTTTTGCGTCCGAAACACCTTTTTTTACGGCGTTTGTGGTGATGGTTGCACCTGTCAGCGCCTGAATTTTCGGGTCTTTGCCTTTAAATTGGTCTAAGAATGTTTCCTTTTTCGCGTTTGCGCCGAGTCCTGCGGTTTCGCTCATATCCATAATGGTAACGCCGGTAACCTCGCCGTCAGCGTTTATACCCACCATCATGCTTATTTCTCCGCCGTAGCCTTTGGGCGCCGCCGAAACAGCGTATGCCGTGCCGTTTTTCGTTTCAAGTACGGTGACCGATTTCACGCTTGTTTCGCCTTCCGGCGTGATTTCATCGCCCTGAGATGTGATTTCTCCGTCGGTTACCGCCGCCATTGCTTCTATTCTGCTTTTTTCCGAAAGCTTTTCTATAACCGGGGCGGTCACTCCGTTAACGGCACCCAAAAGAGCGCCCATAATCAGCGTTATTGCGCAAAGTATGCCGCCGCATCTGATTACATCTTTCATTTTACCGCCCTCCTTCCGAAAACACGGGGAGGCGTTGCCTTGTCAATTAACGGTGTTACTATATTCATAAGCAAAATTGAATACGAAACGCCCTCGGGATAGCCGCCCCATTTTCTGATAACAAACGCTATAAAACCGCAGCCTGCCGCGTAAATAAACTGACCTGTGTGGGTAACGGGCGAGGTTGTGTAGTCCGTCGCCATGAAAACTGCACCCAAAAGCAAGCCACCGGAGAGTATTGCCGAAACCGGGTCGCCGCCCGAAATAAGGGTAAGCAAGCCCAAAACCGCAGTGTATGTAACCGGTATGCGCCACGAAATAACGCCGCGCACCAAAAGATATGCAAAACCGATTAAAATTGCAAGCGCTGAGGTTTCGCCTATGCAGCCGCCCATGTTTCCCAAAAACATCGAAAGTTTTGAGGGAAGCTCATTCGGCAGTCCGTTTTTCATTATTGTAAGCACCGTAGGCGAAGTTACTGCGTCAGCATTTCCGAATGGCGCAAGCTTTGTAAACGGCGCGGTAAAACGCGTCATGTATGTAGGCCACGATGCCATTAAGAATGCGCGTGCCGCAAGCGCCGGGTTTAAAAAGTTTTGCCCCAAGCCCCCGAAAAACGCTTTTACTATAATCATCATGAAAAACGAACCCGCAGCGCACATCCAAAGGGGAGCCGACGGAGGAAGATTGAGTCCCAAAAGCAAGCCCGAAACAACCGCGCTTAAATCGCCGATTGTGGGAGCCTGTTTCATGATTTTTGTCCATAAGTATTCAAAAAGCACAGAGGTCAGCACGCATGCAATCAC
>CAJLYO010000108.1 GCA_905210885.1 uncultured Eubacteriales bacterium
AAGTTCAGCCGAACGCGGTGATTTATGTAAACAATATATTCCCCGTTAACCGTGAGCTTATGAAAAAGCCGAAGGACTATATGACTAATGAGCGGATTGCGGAATATAACGAAATAATAAAGAACGTATGCGCCGAAAAGGGCGTGAATTTTGTTGACGTTGCCTCGATAATGACTGATAAGAACGGTAATCTGTATGAGCAGGCAACGACAGACGGTATTCATTTGAATAAGCCGTTTTGTGACAGATGGATTGCATACCTGAAAGGAGAAAAAATAGATGAGATTGTTGAAGATTAGCGCTGCCGCAGTGCTTGCGCTTGCGCTTATGTGCGGTTGCTCCGGCGGCGGTGCAAAAAACATTGACGCGTCAAAAGCCGCAGCGGAAATAGTTGAAAAGGTTGAGTTTGAGGACGAGCTTGCCCTTGTGGACCCGAGTATAGTGAACGCGGTTTACGGATTTGACAGTGAAAACGTCTATGCTTCCGCTTCGTATATGGGCAGCGGCGCAACGGCAGAGGAAGTAACCGTTGTTACCTTTAAGTCATTGACCGATGCAGATAAGGCTAAGTTTGACAAGCGTATTGAAAGTCAGAAGGAAAGCTATAAAAGCTATAACCCGGACGAAATGCCGAAGCTTTCTTCGCCGGTTATAGAGTTTTCCGGCAGTACCGCAATTTTGTGCGTGTGCAATGACAGTGCCGCAGCGAAAAAAGTTATTGACGGTATCATCGGCAAATGAAGGAAGTAGAGCTTAGGGAAATATATCCGTTTTTGTCCGAAATGCTTGAGTGCGGCAACAGCATAAGCTTTAAGCCGAACGGCACAAGTATGCTTCCGTTGCTGCGCCAGGGGCTTGACAGCGTTGTGCTTGCAAAACCTAAAAACGCACCCAAAAAACACGACATCGTGTTTTACCGCCGCAGTAACGGACAGTTTGTTTTGCATAGGGCAGTAAATGTTAGAAACGGAATTTATACAATGTGCGGCGATAACCAGTGGGAAAAGGAACGCGGCATAACCGCGGATATGATTATCGGCATTGTAACGCAGCTTAAACGCGGCGGCACACCTGTTGATATTAACGCCGCGCCGTACAGCATATATTGCCGTCTGCTGCCGCTTCGTCGTACATATTTGTTTTTGAGAAAGGCAGTTTCTTTTGTCTTAAGGCGGCTAAAATGTTTGGTTAAATAGAAAAGCAGAAACCCGGTACGGGCTTCTGCTTTTTGTTATTCAGGGCGCAGTCACTTAAACGCACTGTTTCTGTAGTTTGCCGGCGGTACACCTTCATGTTGTTTGAATTTTCTGGAAAAATAAAATTCGTTTTCGTATCCGACCGCGGCGGCTATGTCGTACATAGACATGGCTGTTGTCAGCAGCAATTTCTTTGCCTTGTTTATGCGTATTTCGGCAAGCGTATCTGATATTGATTTCCCGGTTTCTGCCTTGAATTTCCTTGAAAGACTCCGATAACTTGTGTTTAGTGCGGCGGCTATATCGTTAACCTTAATTTTTGTGTTATAATACTCATCAAGATACAAAATTACCTGATGGGACAAGATATCTTCCGTGTCCGAACAAATATGCGCAGTTTTGCTGCTCCATGTGTCCGAAAGCTGCATAAGCCATGCCGCAAAACCTGCCTGAATGCTGTAGACATTTCCGTTTAAATTTAACATTTCAATATGCGAATCAAACGCCGCTGCGTGCGGCAGTGAGAGGGTGTCGGTTACACTCTTTATATCTTTTGCCGTCGTTCGTCAATACCGAATCTTATGCAAACACCGTCATCGCCGGTATTGTTATTTCTGTGTGAATGAGGGATACCGGGCGGAATCATATAAGACATTCCGGCTTCGACAAGAAATTCCTTGCCGTCTGTCGTGGTATAAACCGACCCTTTTGATACGTAATTGAACTCATACCATGGATGATAATGGGTATTGATAACCCAACTTTTTCCGTGGGTCGCACGCGAGGCATAGCAGACGTTAATTATTATGCCGTTAAATTCAAAATGCTGCGTCAATATGTTCCGGAGCCTGTTTACATTTGTCAATATTCCTTTGAATGACATGTTATCACTCCCCAACATTCAATTTTGGTGCCATTTATCATTATAACATATAGTTTTATGAATGTAAATGGCATAATAGTATAAAAAACATACTGCATATTGTCCTGAATATATATTCAATATTATCTTATCAAATGTTAAAATAGTAGTATATAAGGAGGGAATTATGAGGTATATAGGTTTTGATATAGGCGGTACCAAGTGCGCTGTGTGCATAGGAGAAGAAAACGGCGGAAAAATTAATATAATAAACAGACATGCTGTTCCGACCGACCACAGTATAGGACCGTATGAAATGGTAGAAAAAATGTGCGTCATGGCGGAAAACATGACAGATGATTTCCGATGCACCGGAATAAGCTGCGGCGGACCGCTTGATTCCGCAATGGGTGTTATACTTTCGCCGCCAAATCTTTTAGGCTGGGATAATGTTAAAATAACAGAATATATTCAAAAGCGCTGGGGTGGAAAAGCTTTCCTTCAAAATGATGCAAACGCATGTGCGGCGGCGGAATGGAAATACGGCGCCGGCAAAGGCTGCGATAATATGATTTTCCTTACGTTCGGAACCGGGATGGGCGCGGGACTTATATTAAACGGCAGACTGTACCGCGGAACAAATGACATGGCGGGGGAAATCGGTCATGTAAGAATGTCGGAAACCGGACCTGTCGGATATGGCAAGGCGGGTTCGTTTGAAGGTTTTTGTTCCGGAAACGGAATCGCACAAATTGCGAGAATTCACGCGTTGGAAAAACTGCAAATGGGAAAATCCGTATCATATTGCAAAACACAGGCGGAACTTGACGGAATAACAGCAAAACTTGTTGCGGAATATGCGGAAAAAGGTTTTTCGGACGCCAAAGAGATTTATGAAATCTGCGGCGAAAAACTCGGCAAAGGACTTTCGGTGCTTATAGATATTTTAAATCCGCAGCGTATAGTAATAGGCAGCATATTTGAAAGAAGCGGACATTTACTTAAAGAATCAATGGAAAATGTTTTGAAACGCGAATGTCTTGAGGCTTCTCTTAGCTGCTGTGAAATAGTTGCGGCAGAATTATGCGATAATATAGGTGATTACGCGGCTTTGGCAGTTGCGTCTATGGGGGAGGAGAATTAATATGGAACAGCTTTTGAAAAGATACCCGAAACTTATTCAATGTAAGGATGATATTGAACGAGCGCTTTCGTTGATTATCGAAACATACAAAAACGGCGGTAAAATATTAGTTTGCGGCAACGGAGGGAGTGCCGCGGACAGCGAACATATAGTAGGCGAGCTTATGAAAGGCTTTTTGCTTAAGCGTCCCGTTATCGATGAGAGGATACCTGAGCACATAAGAGCCGGACTTCAGGGAGCGCTGCCGGCAATATCACTGCCCAGTCAAAGTGCAATTCTTTCGGCTTTTATAAATGATGTTGACCCGGAAATGATGTATGCCCAGCTTGTATACGGATATGCAAACGAAAATGACCTTGTAATAGGTTTGTCAACCTCCGGAAATTCAAAAAATGTCGTTAATGCAGTCGAAACAGCGCGTGCCGTAGGTGCCGCCGCATTGTCGCTTACCGGAGAAAGAGAAAGCAGGCTTTCGGCCCTGTCCGATGTTACAATAAAAGTTCCCGAAACAGAAACGTATAAAATTCAAGAGCTTCATTTGCCGGTATATCACTTTTTATGCGCCAATACGGAAAAAGCATTTTTTTCGGAGTAATTTAGAAAGCAGAAACCCACACAGGGGCTTCTGCTTTTTTGCGTTACAGGTTGTATTTTTTAGCTGCGGCATAAGCTATGCTTACCATATCGCCGCGCAGAAATGTTTGTAATTTTTGAATCTTTTCCGCATATGCATCGGACATAAGACCGGCTTTCTTTGCTGTTTCAAATGCATTTTCCGGCTGTGCTTCGGCATATCCGAAGGCGCGGAGCACAAGCGCCGTAAATTCGGCAGCGGTCATGTTGCGTTCCGGTGTAAAATTGCCGTCGCCTGTTCCGGCAACAATTTTGTTGTTTTTTGCAAATGCAACATATTTTGCAAACCAGTCGTTTTCCGAAACATCGGTAAACTCATCGGAATAGCTTGCGTTCATTGCGTCCGCTTCTTTTCCGATAAGGCGCACAAGCATCGCCGTGCCTTCCGCTCTGGTTAACGGTTTGTCAAGCTCGTAGCCGTTTTCCGTGCCTTTAAATAATTGCTTTTCTTTTAAAGCGTCCGCTATTTGTACGTCGGTAAGAGCGGTTTCCGGCTTTTCATCGGTTTTGTTTGTTTCGTTGGGCTTTACGACTGTTTCCGGCTGTTTTACTTCCGTGTCCGGTTTCTTTACTTCCGTGTCCGGTTGTTTTACATCGGTTTTCGGCTTTTCCTCCGGTTCAGTAAATTTCGGGTCTGTTTTTATTTCGCCTTCGCCGTTTTGTTTTTCCAAGTACTCTGCATACTCGTCCTCAGTCATTTTTGTGCCGTATACATAGTAGATGGTATCGCCGGTTTCCGGGTCGGAGCTAACAGATATTCTGTTGTTGCGCTCATTTAGATAATACTGCTGGCGCGCCTCGCGTTCCTGCTTCAGCATTTCAAGAAAACTATCATAATCGTATGCTTTGCCGAATTCAAAAGCAAATTTTTCGTCATCTGTTACGTTGTATTCGGTGTATTGTGCTTCGGTAAGGTCATACGGAATAAGATATTTTTTACTGCCGCAATTTATGTAGTACGTCCAGAAGTTTACGGCTGATGACATTATGTTCATGTTTCTTACCATGTCCGGAGCCGGGAGATTGTTGTCGGAAATCATTTTTTCAAGTGTACCGTCCGTCAGGCTTTTGTTTACGCCGTAAATTCCGTTTCTGATATTATCCGACATTACTTCGTATACGTACTTGCCTGAGCTGTCCGAGTAATGTACAACATTTATTTTCTTGTCGGAATCCAAAAGAGAAAAGTATATATAAAACTGTGTTTTTTCCTGCTGCGGCAAGTTAAAGGGTTCCTCCCAAAAGCCATACAGGGCAATTGAAATGTTGTCAAAATCAATTGCATTTCTGTCAAGACCGCAATCGGTAACAGCGGCTTCAATTTCATCTTTGTACATTTCGGCGGTGTTTGCCATTGCCTTTTTAATTGCATCGCCGTCCGCGTAAACCGAGGTAAAACACAAAATCAGTGTTAAAACAGCACATATTATTTTTTTCATATTAACACTTCCTTTCATATATTTATTATATTATACCATTTTAAGGTTAAATTGTAAAACGTCACTTTTATAGTAGTTTTTGCATCTTGACGGTCTGCGTGTCGTTCCGTCCGTGGAGAATATTCTTTTATTCGTGTGTGTTGTTATACTTAAAATTATTTACCCGGTTATACGTGCCGCTATAATAAACGTGCAACAGTTCAGTTGGAGGCTGAAAATACAGCAGTTATATTTATGTACGGCGCACGGTTAGGCAAAGCAGAGTCGAACCCCATGCGGTTTAAAAAGGCAAATTTTCCGCAATAATGCGTTAAAATGCTCGCCAATCCGACAGGATTGACTGTGCTTTTGCCTTTTCTTACAAAAAATTTGCACTTTTTAAACTCTACGACTTTGAGCTTAGCAGAATTTTTGTTATTTACACTTTGCAGCGTGCAGACAGGCTGTCGCCTTTCAAACGCGAAAAGCGGAAAGAACGGAAATTCTGCAAGCGTCAGAGCGCATGGGGTTCGACTCTGCTTTGCCTATGCATAGATTTTCGGACGGAACGATACACAGACCGCTTCATACGAAAGGCAGTGAAAGTGTTGTTTTTGGTGTTTTAGTTAATTACATTGCTGTATTTTGTTATTGATTCAACAAGTTTACCGTTGCTGTTATACGCCTTGTGGGTAAGCTTAAGTCTGTATGAATACCCTTTTGTAATTGTATAGTATTCGTCGACTGTAGCGGAATAGGCACGGTCGCTGCTCCATGTTTTTATGGTTTCCCAATTTCCGGTGTTCTGCTGAAGCTCAACTATTATTCCGGCTGTATAGCCGCTTTGCACTTCGGTGCTGCCGTAGCACGAAACTTTGGTACTGCTTTGCAGGGTCAATTTGTTTTCACATATTGTTATTGCGATATTCTGCGGAGAAATTATACTGTTTTCGGCAGATATCGGCTGATTGGCAAGTACGGCAGTTGCACCTCCCGTACACA
>CAJLYO010000109.1 GCA_905210885.1 uncultured Eubacteriales bacterium
ACGGGATCCGCCGCAGTATGAGTTCCGGCAAGATGCTAAGGCCAAGGCCGCTGCCTTCGGTGTTGCGGGAGACGTCGCCGCGGACAAAACGCTCCGTTATGTCCTCCGCGTCAAAATCAATGGGATACGCAGAAGTATTTTTAAATTCAATAACCGCTTTATTACCCCTGGAATACGCAGAAACAAACACCCTTGCGTCCTTCAGGGCATATTTTGTAATATTGCTTATCAGGTTTGCCGCAACCCGTGAAATTTTTTTGCCGTCCGCATTTATATAAAGCTCCTCCTCCGTTTTAACGCACAGGTTAAAGCCGCTAAGCTCGCTGTTATGCTCACCCAGGCTCTGCTCGATTAAAAGCTTTACGTTAAGGCGCTCTTTGTTTAAACTCTCATTGCCGCTTTGCGCCTTTGAAATATCAAACAAATCATTTGTAAGCTTTTTTAGCTGTTCACCCTTTCGCGCAATGATTTTAACGTAGTCCGCCGCCTCCGGTTCAAGCGGCATTTTTTCAAGCAGATTTGTATAATTTATTATGGAGGTAAGCGGAGTTTTTAAATCGTGAGAAACATTTGTTATAAGTTCGGTTTTCATTCGCTCGGCTTTAAGTTTTTCCGAAACGGAACGCGACAGCCCTTCGCCGATTTCGTTTATCTCCTGCGCCAAAAGACGGTTGTCCTCGCTTTTTATGCCGTTTATTTTATATCCTAAGTTTCCGCCTTTAATGTTGCTTACCCCGAACCTGATTTTATCGTAATCCGACGCTCTTGAGCCAACAAAGGCACACGCAAACAGAAATACCGCCGTACCGAGGATAAATCCTATAAACGACCATTTTGCAAAAACCGATATAAGAAACGTATACACAAACAAAAGAGCCGCATAAATAAACCCGGTTTTCCGCGCAAGGAGCGTCTTTATTTCATCGCTGCCGTCCTTAACGGGAACACCGATTTTCTTTGTAAGCCGTGCACACAGCGACCATAGCCGGTTGATTATGCGAACCGTAAGGCTGCGTTTAAAAAACATTCTTCCCTTTATATTACGCACAAGGCTTAAAACAGAGGTTAAGAACAATGCCGTAACGGCGCTTGCACCGATTGCAACAGCAGGCTTTAAACCCATTTTTGAAAAATCCCCGAAGCTTACGGTAAGCCCAAATGCCGCGACCATAACACCGGCGGCAATAAGTGCTGCGAGTATAAGGAGCTGAAACTCCGTATAAATTTTATCAAAGGGTAAAAATGCAATCTCGCTGTTTTCGGCGGTTCGTCCGCTCACGGCAACAAGATATATAAAAAGCACAAAGCACAGCACAAAAATCGCCGTAACCTGCCATGCAATGCCGGAAACCTCGCGGCGGAGTCTTGCGGCGGTGCTTGCCGCATTTTCGGCATATTCGGGTTTAACGGCAAGAAAAATCCGTATATCTTCCCTGTCCTCAGGCTCGGCGCCGGGTGTTACGGAATAGTCATATATACCGTTTTGCAAATCCGAAACATAATAATATTTATATCCCGTATAGCTGTCCAGATTACCGTTATTTGTTTTTACCGTGCCGTTTATGTTAATGTAATAATACAACTCGTTTCCGTATCTGTTAAGGGTTTTATCGATATTCTCACCGTAACACGAAACCGCATCGCAAACGGAAACTATAGGTCTTTTAATATACTCGTTTTCGTCCGTTAAAAGCTCCCAAAAGTGTTCCTGCCGCAAAACGCCGCTGTTTAATGCGGTAAACGCCGTTAACGCGGCAAAAACAACAATCAAAGCCGCTGCGGCAAGCTTTGTTATGTTGGAATAAAGTATCTTTTTCATAGCCAAATCCTCCGGAAATTATACTATTTTATAGCCTATTCCCCAAACCACCTTTAAATATTTCGGCGTTTTCGGGTTGATTTCGATTTTTTCGCGTATATGGCGGATATGTACGGCAATTGTGTTATCCCCCACAATTGCATCTTCGTTCCACACTCTGCGGTAAATTTCGTCCGCCGAAAAAACTTTGCCCCGGTTACGGCACAAAAGCTCCAGAATTTTATACTCACTGGGAGTAAGCCTTACTTCATCCCCGTCCACCGTTACCGTTTTGCTTTCCGTGTCCACACACAGCCCGTCAATTGTAAAACGCCCGGTTTTCTCCTGCATGGCGCCGAGTTTTGTATACCGCCGTATCTGCGATTTTACCCTTGCCATAAGCTCGGACGGATTAAACGGCTTTGTTATGTAATCATCCGCCCCTGCGGTAAGGCCGAAAATTTTGTCCGCGTCCTCGGACTTTGCGGAAATCATAATAACAGGGATATTTTTTGTTTCGCGGAGCTTCATAAGTGTTTTGATTCCGTCAAGCTTCGGCATCATAATATCAAGCAAAATAAGCTGTACGTCGTTTTCGGAGAGCATGTCCAGCGCTTCGATTCCGTCATACGCCTTAAGCACGCCGTAGCCTTCCGCCGACAGAAATATGGATATGCTGTCCACGATTTCCCTGTCATCGTCCACAACCAGTATGTTCACTTTTTTTCACCTCCGTTTATATAATACAGCAGTATAATTAAGATTTGGCTAATATAATTATTAAGATTTATTAAAGAAGGCTGAGGGTATTCCTCAGCCTATTTCTCCATTACTTCTAAAAGCTGTTCGGGCGTAAGGCTTCCCCATGTGGTAATGCGCTTTAAGGGAACCGTGCGCGCCGTTGCGGCAGTTGAAATTTCATTTGCAACCTGTGCGGTTACGATGTAGCCGGCGTCCGTTGCGATTCTTAAAACCTCGTCATTATAGTATCCGTAGGGATACGCCAAAAACTCACATTTCTTATTCAGGTTTTTTTCTATAAGATAACGCGACATTCTAAGCTCGTAGCGAACCTGTTCCGGAGTCAGCGACGTCATATCGGAGTGTGAATATGTATGCGACTGAATATCAACATATCCGCTCTCCTCCATTTCCCGCGCCTGTTCCCATGTAAAGTGGGGGTATTTACCCGGAGTTGTGCCTACCGTTCCTGCGACAACGAAAATCGTTGCCTTCATGTCAAACTCGCGGAGAAGTGGATAAAGGTACTGATAATTATTAAGATATCCGTCGTCAAAAGTAATAAGCACCGGCTTTTTCGGCAGCTTTGTACCCTTGGTTATAAAATTATAGTAATCCGTAAACGTAATGGGAGTATAACCGTTGTTCTTTATTGTTTCAAGATGAAGCCGCAACTGCGCCGGAGTTACGGAAACGATAACGTCAAGCCCGGCGTCTTCCTCCTCCACCATATGATAAAGCAAAATAGGTATATTGCCGGCGTCCGCAGACGCTGCCATGCACGGCAGGGCAATAATTACAGCAAGCAAAAGCATAATCAGTTTTTTCATAAGTGCCTCCGTTATTATTTATTGAAAAACAGATTTACCTTCTCAATAAATTCATCATTGTTTTTGGTTGAATTAAGCCACGTAATAAGAGTTTCCGCCACGTCTGCCGCCGACTGGTTGTACATTGCCTTGCGTATGGACCAAACAGCGTCCAGCTGCTTTTTGTTAAGCATAAGCTCTTCTTTTCGCGTTCCGGATTTATAAAGGTCAATTGCCGGGAATATGCGCTGTTCCTGAAGTTTTCTGTCAAGGTGAACCTCCATATTTCCGGTACCTTTGAATTCCTCAAAAATAACGTCGTCCATACGGCTTCCCGTTTCTATAAGGGCAGTTGCAAGCACGGTAAGACTTCCGCCGTTTTCGATATTTCTTGCCGCACCGAAAAACTTTTTCGGCTTATGCAGCGCCGCCGGGTCAAGACCGCCGGACAGTGTCCTGCCAGATGCCGCCACCGTAAGGTTATATGCACGTGCAAGACGGGTAATGCTGTCTAAAAGTATAACAACGTCTTTTTTATGCTCTACAAGGCGCATCGCACGTTCAAGCACCATTTCCGCCACACGTATATGATGCTGCGGCTCCTCGTCAAATGTAGAATATATAACTTCGCCGGAGATACTGCGTTTCATATCGGTTACTTCCTCCGGACGCTCGTCTATCAGCACAACTATAAGCTTTACATCAGGATGATTATGCTCGATTGACCGGGCGATCTGCTTTAAAAGAGTGGTTTTGCCTGCCTTAGGCGGTGAAACAATCATACCCCTTTGACCCTTGCCTATGGGTGCAACAACATCAATTAAACGCATTGCATAATCCTTTGGGTTGTTCTCAAGCTTTAAACGTTCATTGGGATATATCGGAATAAGGTTTTCAAAAGGAATACGGCGGATAGCTGCATCCGGTCTGTCACCGTTTACCGTATTAACGTAAAGCAGTGCGCGGAATCTCTCGCCCTCACGCTGAAGACGCGCAATACCCGTTATCATATCACCGGTCTTTAAGCGAAAGCGGCGAATCTGAATCGGCGCAACGTAAACATCGTCCGGTGAAGAAAGATAGTTTTCGCCGCGCAAAAATCCGAAACCGTCATCGCACACCTGCAATATACCGGTAACCTCAACGGTATCGGTACGCTGTCTTTGCGGATTTTCCTCTTTTTCCGATGCAGCCGGCTGAAGCTCTTTTTCGCCTTCTTTTTTCTTTTCTGCTATCAGTTCCAAAAGCTCACCCTTTTTATACTTTGTAACAGAGGGAATACCAAGCTGTTTTGCCTGCTCTCTGAGCTCGGCAAGAGTTAAGTTTTCCATTTCATTAAATCCTTTCATTATATCGGTTGTTGAAATTAAATTTTAAAAATCAGCTCAAGCACCAGATTGTTTTCAAACATGGATTTTGCTATAGTACCTGCCATAATCTGATTGTAAACAAACGTTCCCGGGAAAGCTGCGGCAAGAGCAAGGAGTATGTATACGACAACGGCACCGCCTGCCGCGCCCAGCAAAAATCCGCATGCTTTATTGACGCTGCCCAAAACCGGTACCTTTGAAACACCCTTCATAACGCCGGACAACAGACTTAAAATAACCTTCACGGCAATAAACACAATCGCTATGGAAATAACAGTAACGGCAAGAGAAGTAACGGACTGGGCCGTAGACTGAGCCGCAGCGTCCGCACCGCTTTGCACAATTGAGCGAAAAACGGAAGGAACGCCGTCCGTGTTTATTATTCCGCCCTGCGCAACACGTTTTTCCACTGCTTTGTATATTATATCATTCAGTGCCGTCGTTTTAAGCCAGTTGGTGACAAAGGGGTACAAAAGCGCCGAGGAAATCAGAGCAACAACGTGGTATCCCAAATTAAACACTGCGTGAATAAGCCCCTTCTTGTATCCTGCTGCGGCGGCCAACAAAACCCCTGCAAGAATTAAAATATCTGCCATAAAAATCTCTCCTTAATAATTTATGACGGAAACCGCGCTTCCGCCGATTGCGGCAACGGTATTGGCATTTAAAACCACAACGCCCCTTAATTCAAAGGCTGCGGAAAGTTCTGACTTAACCTTCGCGGTTTTATCCAGAATAACGATTTTTCTGCCCTCGGCAACCGCCACAAGACCGCCGTAATTATCAAAGCCTACGGCTGTACCCTCCGACTTAAACTCACCGGTCAGCTGTCCCGAAGGACTGTAAATCTGAATCAGGCTGTTGTTTCCGGCACCGGCGAATTTATATGCGCCGACACCGCTTGCGTCTATATCAAAATCCTCCGGTATTTTATCACCGAAATCTATTTTCCATTTTTCCGTGCCGTTTTTATCCAGGGCGGTCACACCCGTGTCGGTCACAACATTTGCGATTCCCGACTTTGTAAACACAACTGCAAGAGGCACGGCGTTTTCCAAAACACATTCCGCCGCAATCTCTGCCTTGTCAAGGTCGATCATATCAATTTTCGCCGACGCCGTATCACCCGACATTGAAAGAGACGCAACCGCCATTTTGCGGCAATCTGCGGATATATCCATATCCACAACATAGTCGTTTCCCATCTGCCATTTGTAGATGGGCGAAGCCTTTTCGTTATAAACCTCAAGCTTTCCTTTATAGCCTGTTTCCATCGAGGCTACGGCAAAATAGCCGGTGGAATTAACCTTTGCCGTGATAATTGGAAGGTCGGTTTTAAGCTCCGTATTCTTACCGTTTCGCGAATATATAATCTCCGTGCCGTTTCGGTCGTAAAAAAGCCTGTTTGAACCGCTGACCGATGCCGCAGGCGAAGCAAGAGATTTTACAATACTGGTGTGTTCGCTGCCAGCCGCGTCAAGAATGGTAAGGCCGTCCTGATTTGCGGCGG
>CAJLYO010000110.1 GCA_905210885.1 uncultured Eubacteriales bacterium
CGACGCCGGAATAGTCGGTGCGGCTGCTTTGGGTATCTGATAAAGGAGAGATTCATATTTTAAACCAGGATATTGTTGTAAGTAACCTTCGCCGGGCAGCAAACGGCAGTATTATTCTCGAAAACGAGCCTATGCGCAAGCATACCTCCTTTAAAATAGGAGGCCCGGCAGCGGTTATGTTTATCCCCAATTCCGAAGAGGCGGCACAATCGGCGGTTAATGCTTTAAAAGACGTTAAATACACGGTGATAGGCAACGGTTCAAACCTTCTGGTAAGGGATGAAGGCTATGACGGCGTTGTAATAAAAATATCGGCGGCAATGAGCGGCGTTGAAACTGACGGCGATATTATCACGGCGCAGTCCGGCGCGGCACTTTCAAAGGTAGGGAACGCGGCAAAAACCGCTGAGCTTTCCGGCTTTGAATTTGCATGCGGAATCCCGGGAACGGTTGGCGGTGCGGTTTACATGAATGCGGGCGCCTACGGCGGCGAAATGAAGGATATTGTCATAAGCTCGCGCTGTATGGACGAAAACGGCGCAATAAGCGAAGTGACCGAACACAATTTCGGCTACAGGACGAGTGTATACAAAGACAGCGGCAAGATAATTCTTTCCGCAAAATTCAGACTCTCCCCCGGTAACGCCGATGAAATCGGAGCAAAAATGCTTGATTTTGCAAAACGGCGCAGTGACAAACAGCCGCTTGAATACCCAAGCGCCGGCAGCGTTTTCAAACGTCCGGAAGGGTATTTTGCCGGTCAGCTTATTGAACAGGCAGGGCTTAAAGGCTATCGCATAGGAGGTGCGTGCGTTTCGGAAAAACACAGCGGATTTATTGTAAATCAAGGCGGTGCGACATGCAGCGATGTCCTTGCCCTTATAGAACACATTAAAGAAACGGTTTACAGACAGTTCGGCGTTGAACTCGAACAGGAGGTAAAGGTACTATGAAGTTATTTGTTGTAACCGGCATGTCGGGTGCTGGAAAAACAATGGCAATCAGATTTTTGGAGGACTCCGGATATTTCGTCGTAGACAACATGCCCCCGGCATTTCTCCCGAAGTTTGCGGAACTGTGTCTTGTTTCGGGCGGCAAGCTCGATAAGGCGGCAATCGTCTGCGACAGCCGTGTGGGCAATTTTTTCGGCGGTTTAAAAGAGGCGCTTTCCGAGCTTGACGAAAAAGACATAGAATACGAAATTATGTTTTTTGAGGCAGATGACAACACCTTAATCCGCAGATATAAAGAAACGAGGCGCAAACACCCCTTACAGCAAAACGGAAAGTCTCTTGTTCAGGCTATAGATGACGAACGTGAAATGCTTAAAGACATACGAAAACTTGCCGACGTAAAAATTGACACAACCGACACAAAGCCTAAAATGCTCCTTGAAAAACTAAAAAAGGTATTTTTAGACGACGGGCAAAAATCGGAAATGAAGCTTAACATAATTTCTTTCGGCTTTAAGTACGGAATTCCTCTTGACGCGGACATTGTGTTTGACGTGCGCTTTTTGCCGAACCCATTCTACATTCCGGAGCTTAAAGAGCACAACGGAACAGAGGCATGTGTTTCCGACTACGTTATGAGCTTTAAAGCGGCACAGGTTTTTTATCAAAAGCTAAGTGACATAATAGACTATCTTCTCCCTCTCTATGCCGAGGACAGCAGAGCAAGCCTTGTAATTGCCATAGGCTGCACCGGCGGCCAGCACCGCTCGGTTACCATTGCTGAAAAGCTGTACCGCGACTTCGGCAAAAAGTATAATGCCGAGGTAGAGCACAGAGATTACTTAAAATCACTAAATGCATAAAACCGTAACGACGGATATTAACCGACACCTGACTTTTAATTTTGGAGGTTGTTTATGACCCTGAGAGATGAATATCAAACAGACGCCATGCCGCTCAGCAGTATAAAAGTCGCGGCAATAGGCGGCGGAACGGGCATGTCCACAATGCTCCGCGGTTTAAAATCGCTTACGCATAATATAACCGCAATCGTAACCGTTGCGGACGACGGCGGCGGAAGCGGCATGCTGAGAACGGATATGGGCATACTGCCGCCGGGGGATATCAGAAACTGCATTTTGGGGCTTGCAAAAACAGACCCCATCATGGAAAAATTATTAAGCTATCGGTTTTGCGGCGGTTCGCTAAACGGTCAAAGCTTCGGAAATCTGTTTTTAGCGGCAATGTGCGGAATTTCAACAAACTTTGTAGAGGCGGTAAAACGCGTAAGCGACGTTTTGCGTGTAACAGGCAAGGTGCTGCCCGTTACTCTTGACAATGTTGTGCTTAAGGCGGATTTTTCCGACGGAACAAGCCTTAAAGGCGAAAGCATCATACCCAAATACGCCCGCGAGCATAATGTACATATAGAAAAAATACAAATTGTCCCCAATAATGCAAAACCCCTCGGCGATGCAATTTCGGCAATTTATGATGCTGATGTAATCACATTAGGTCCGGGAAGTCTGTACACAAGCATCCTCCCCAACCTTTTGATTGACGGAATTGCGGACGCTGTAAAAAGGAGCAAGGCAAAAAAGATTTTCATATGTAACCTTATGACACAACCCGGCGAAACAACCGGCATGTCGGCATATGAGCATATAAAAGCAGTTTACGACCACACCGGCGATTTGAAAATCAACACCTGTATCGCAAATGAGCTTAAAGTTCCGTATGAATATTTAAAACCGTATCTTGAAGACGGCGCCGATGAGCTTTTGGTGGACGAAGACAAAATTCGCGGACTCGGAATTAACGTGGTGTATGATAATTTTGTTTCGCTGCAAAACGGACTTTTGCGCCACGATTTTAAAAATCTTACGAACGTGCTTGCAAAATGTGTTTTATAAAAGGTTTTTTTGCAAAAAAGTATTGACAAACAAACAATGCTGTGATATAATAATAAAGCTGTTGAAAACAGCTTAGCGGCTCATTGGTCAAGCGGTTAAGACTCCGCCCTCTCACGGCGGCAACAGGGGTTCGAATCCCCTATGAGTCACCAAATATACGGCGCTTTACGGCGCCGTATTATATCGGGCCTTTAGCTCAGTTGGTTAGAGCAACCGGCTCATAACCGGTTGGTCCGGGGTTCGAGTCCCTGAAGGCCCACCAAAAATCCGTACGCAATTGTGTGCGGATTTTACTTTTTTCACTATTCACTCATCACTGTTCCTTAATAGAATGTATGGATTTTCGGGAAGTAAAGAAAATACTAATTACGTCAATCAATATAGCAAAGAAAAATCAAAATTAAGATATCTAAAAGGTTCACATCGTCCATAACAAAAACCGCTCCGTGACAGATATGTCGCATAGCGGTTTTCGTTATATTTATTCATTATTCTTAAGCTGTTTTAATACCTCAATAAGCTTTTCCGACAGCGGCACGCCTATGAGTCCGGAGTTTTCAAGGATTGACAGTCCCTCGTTTTCTATGTAGAATGATACGGCGATGTCACGCAGACCGTTAATACCTGTGACGTGTGTTACGCACTCCTCCACGGCAACTGCGAGGAATTCTTGATTATCCCGCTAAAGCCAACGTGTTCAAAGTCTGCATAGCTGAATTTAATTCTATCACACTTCAAAATTATAGCTCTTAATTGTTTTTTATTGCATCTGTGACATTCATGCTTCGAATCCGTTTTGACGGAGCATACACCGCCGCAAATGCCGCAGCGAAAACAAACACAAGAATGATTGCAAGAGAACTTATCGGAACGTGCCATACAGCATAAGGAAAATGCTCTGTAATGAGAAAAACATACATCCGATTACTGAGCAATAACCCAATAACGCAGCCGATCATACCTCCCAAACCGGCATAAGTGAACGCTTCGGCAGCAATCATTTTTGTAATCTGCCGTCCGTCCATACCCACGGCTCGCATAGCTCCGTATTGTTTCATTCTTGCGGAAACACTCATTGAAATGCTGTTTACGATATTCAGCAAAGCCACAAGTGCAATAATTATCAAAAAGGCATATACGCAAAAGACAAATGCCGTATAAGTGCCGGCGGTACTTTCGCTGAGTTTATCACGAAAATCATACTTTTCCTCAATGGCACTTTTAATTGCACCGATATTTTTGTCGGTTGCGCCGCCCGATAACCGGACCATAACAAGTGAATAGTCCGAAACTCCGGTTAAGCGTTCAAAGGTTTTGCCGGAGGTAATCAGAGTGAGCTTTCCGTTTGCCATACCGTTCTCGCTGAACGGATCATATTTCAGCAGTCCTGCCACTTTAAGACTTCCGTTTCCGATTTTTATTGCATCGCCGATTTTTATATCTTTATCCGATACAGCCAAAACATAACTGCTGTCCCCGTAGACTTTTGACAGGTCGCTGCCTTTTATAATGTCCGAACGCTTAACATCTTTATTGTAATCGTCCGCAGCTGAAAGCAGCATATCCGCAGTTTCACCGCGTGTTGCGTACATATCGGACGCAAATACTGTATTTGTAAAAAACATAGCGGCTGTAAGCCCTGCCGCCGTAATTCCTTTTATGTCCATTTTATTTTACTACTTTAGAAATATTAAAAGTCCGATAGAACAGCCTGACGTGTTCATCTAACTTTTTTATACATTCTTCTTCGCGCTCCGGGTGGCGGTCGCAAACGCCAAGCAATGTTATAACCGGTGAAACATACATTATTGCAAGTGTTTCCGGATTCTCATTTTTTATTTCGCCTGCCGAAATCAGATTTTCAAAAATTGAAGCATGATATCTGACTAAACGCTCGACATAGCGTTCGGTATAGAGTTTTGAAAGCTCCGGCGAACGAAATTGTTCAATCGTCATCATGCGCCGAAAGCGGCTGATTTTTTCGTTGTGCAGCGAGTATATAAATATTTGCCGCACTTTCTGTATAAGAAAATCCTCCGTAATTTCGGAAAAAACTTTTATATCCTTTCGGGCGTCATGAACATGAATATCAATTCCGTCTGTGTATTTTTCATACTGCAGGGCAGTGTCCTCAAAAACAGCGTCAAAAATAGCCTGTTTGCTCGGATAATGACTGTAAAGTGACGGCGCTTTAATCCCCACAGCTCTTGCAATATCACCGACGCTTACGGCATCATAACCGTTTTCCGAAAATAATTCAAGTGCTTTGTCAAGAATTTTATCTTTTGTAGTTTCCTGTTTCATAAGCCCCTCCTAACTAATATTTGTTAGGAATATTATAGTACAGAAAAATACGAATGTCAATATATCCTGCAAAATTTATATTTTCTTGATAAAAAAACGGCGGCATTTAACCTGCCGTCGTTTCATGTTATTTATATTTCACGTCTGCCTTCTATTGCTTTTGTTATAGTCATTTCGTCGGCATACTCCAAATCTCCGCCCACGGGGACGCCGTTTGCAATACGTGTTGTTTTAATTCCCAGCGGCTTTATAAGTTTTGCAATATACATTGCCGTTGCCTCCCCCTCTATGTTGGGGTTGGTAGCCACAATTACCTCTTTTACCGTATCGTCAAGCCTTGAAACAAGCTCCTTAAGCTTAATATCCGAAGGTCCGATACCGTCCATAGGCGATATGGCACCGTGCAAAACGTGATACAAGCCGTGGTATTCATGGGTTTTTTCTATCAAAACCGCGTCCTTAGGGCTTTCCACAACGCAAATAATGCTTTTGTCGCGGGTATCATCGCCGCATATTTCGCAGACGTCACCGTCTGTTATATTTTGGCATATACTGCAATACTTAATTTTTGTAGCCGCGCCGATTAAAGCGTCGGCAAACTCGCGCGCATACTCTTTCGGCGAATTAAGTATAAAAAACGCAAGCCTCTGCGCGGTTTTATGTCCTATGCCGGGTAAAGCCTCAAACTGCTCTATAAGCCTTGCCAGCGGCTCAACATATCCGTTCATTAAAACAGCCCCGGAATATTAATTCCGCCGGTAACCTTTTCAAGCTCCTGCGCCGAAAGCTCGTCCACTTTTGTAACCGCGTCATTAACTGCCGCAATTATCAAATCCTGGAGCATTTCGATATCGTCCGGGTCACATGCCTCGGGCTTTATATTTACTGCGGTAAGAAGGCGTTTTCCGCTCATTGTAACGGTTACCGCACCGCCGCCGGAAGTGCCTTCAACAGAGCTGTT
>CAJLYO010000111.1 GCA_905210885.1 uncultured Eubacteriales bacterium
CTCTTTGTATGCTCTGTTCCGTCAATTGTGTATTTAATGCTGCCAAAATCCGATGAACCTTTGTTTACGTTTGTCATAAGCTCCAAGCGTGTGCCCTTGAACGAAAATTCAAAGGTCTGATTTGCCGATGCTGCGGAAATCTCACCGCTGCTTGTGTTATACTCAAACTGGTTGCCGAACTTTGAATAGCCTGTGCCTTTTACGGTTGCCATATATGCGTCGGGGGCAAGGTTTTGATTAATTGTTTCATCGGGCAGAACCTTTGCGGTCAGTGCCGACGGAGCAGTAACATCACCTGTTAAAACCGTACCTAGATAGTCTGTTACATAACCTGCATACTTTGCATGACCAACATCCGTGGGGTGTACAACGTCTTTAAAATACTTTGTCCAAACGGCGTTTTCAGCGTATTTATAGCCTTCAAATTCCCCGCCGTTTTCCTCCGCCGCCTCGTTGTACAGCATTGCGCCCATGTCAACAACCGGAATACCGTAGCGCTGTGCAACAGCAAGCTGTGCGGCTTTTGAGGTAAACTCATTGTTTTTCTGCCACCAGTCGGTGGAAAGCAGGCAAACTATATCCATATTGGGATTAGCCGCATAAAGCTTTGAAATCAGCGATTCATAGTAAAAGCTTGCTTCCTGTGCCGAAAGGCTGTCGTAGCCGTCATTAATCGCAAATTCGACAAAAGTCAAATCGGGCTGTTCGTCGGTGCCGAGTTTTAAGTCACTGTCGGCTCTGTAAAGTCCGTATTTCGAGCCGGTTCCGCCGACACCTGCGTTAATTTCGCTAATCTGCGCGTCCGGGAAATTGTCCTTCAGCCACTTGGTTGTAAGGGCGCGGTAGGACTTTGTGCCTTCATTTGAGGAGGCGACGCCTACGGTAATGGAACCGCCTATGTAACCCACCGTAAGCTTTTTGTCAGCCGTAAGCTTGTAGAGGGTATTACCAAGAGTACTTACCGGCACCGACACATCTGCCGCAAAGGCAGCAGCCGGAACAAGCGTCATCAGCATAAGCACCGTTAAAATTACGGCGGTTACACGTCTTTTGAACATTTTCATTGATACTACACCTTCCTTTTATAATAATATAATTGCATTATGGGATAACAAATTTAATCAGTTGCTTTGCCACGGGGTCTTTAAAAGAGGCGTCGGGGCTTTATCAGCCGAAAGACCGTCAAATATAAATACCTTGGTTTTCGTTGTGCCCTCTGCCTTTGAAACGGTATATTCCGTGTAAACGTCCGGAGTGTCTACCGTTTTTGCGTCCGCAGATATCAGCATATCACCGTTATACATAGCAGTTATAACAACAACACTTCCGCTGTCTGTGTATACCGAGGGATTTACAGTAATCGCTACGCTGTCGCCGTTGTCGATAACTAACTTTTTAACGAGTTTTACATACAAACGCGGTTTTTTGTCTGTGTCCCTATTTCCTATATAAAGCGTCACACCATGACGGCTTGTCATCATTACAGAAAAGCTTCCGCCGCATTTTTCAGCATAATCGGTCAAATCAAATGCCGCAGTCATATTTCCAAGACTTGCGGACGGTATTGAATTAAATTTTCCGCCATCCTTAAGTGAGGTAAATGCAGCCGCCGCATCTCCGTATTTATTGTCATATTCTGATGTTACCCAGCTTTCCGTAAGTTTCGGCACTTCAAGTTTCGGATTGCTGTTATCATCCTTACCCGTACGCATAGCGTCAAGGGAAACATCATTTGTAACAACACCGTAAAAATTTATCGGATTAGTCTGCGTTATGCCTTTGGTAAGTATATATGCTTCGGCAATGTCATATTCATCTACATTATCGTTATCGGGGTCTAAGTATTCGGAAACATCAAATTTCATTAAAATCGGTGCCTTGACTTTGCTTGTATCCATTTTTCCGTAAGTTTGACCGTCGCTTCGCAGAACATAGTTTGACTTGTCCAAAGCTCCGTTTTGATATGTCGCGCCGCTGTAATCCAGATTATCCCGGAAATTCGGATTTTCAATTGTTACTGCCGGTACAATGCTCGACATTTCTGCTGCAATGTACATTTTAACATTAATCTGCGTGCTTGCCGTTCCGGTGACACCCCAGTAGTCAACGGCATTTACCGTAACGGTATGGCTTCCTGCAGAAAGACCGGAAACAGAGGCACTTACTGTTTTTGCCGAGCTGTCAAAAACTGCATTTTCAACTGCCGTTCCGTCAATTAAAAGCTCTGCGGATTTTATACTGTTGCTGTCTGTAATGTTTGCCGTAATATCAAGTGTTTCGTTTGAATATATTTCTGTCGGTGCATCTATATTCACCACAGGCTTATCGGTAGTTTTAACATAAAGCTTTGCACCGGCTTTTTCCATATGTGCCGTTGAATCATATATAACGGAAATATTTACGGTAAAATAATTTGTATTATCGGCTATTCGTTCCTTAATTTTATCAGTAACATCGAAACAGAAATTATACTTATTGTAGTTTCCGTTTTCAGCCATTAACGGAAAATCGGACAAATTTGCTAATGATCCCGCTTTTTTTCTGGTGTCTATTTTATCACCGAGTTTAATTCTCTCTGAAACTTTTCCGCTGTCGTCATATGTTAAAGTTAAATCATTGCCCGGAACATCATATAAAGAAAATTGACTGTTGTTATTATTGCCCCAAACCAGGTATGCACCTACAATAGTTTTTTCCGAAACGGAAGATATATCATATTTGAAAAATCCCGGCTGTTTATATCCTTCGCCCGTATTTTCCGTAAAACCTGATGTAGTACCGCGCAAAACAAAATTGGTATTCTCTGCGCTGTATCTGTTTTCGCCGGTTGTAAAATCAATATCAAAGACCCTTTCAATCTCGTCAATAACAAAATCATCTGTTGTTTTAACATCATCGGCATAACCCACGCATGGCACAAGGCTTAAGCACATTGCAAGCGTGCACAGGACGGAAACTGTTTTGTTTAAAATTTTTCTCATTTTTAACACACCTCTCGGAAAATTATTTTGAAATGCTTATTGTATTTTCATATTCGCCCGGGGTCCAGTCTACGGTGTAGCCCAAAGCCTCCGCGGCAAATCTTAGCGGAATATATGTTGACGCGGTAAGGTCGTCAAGTACGGGAACGGTGTCCATGGATTTAACCTCGCCATTTACCTCGTATGCGCTTTGATTTATTGTAAATTTAACGGTATTTCCGTTCAGGCTCGCTGTCGCGGTTTTGCTGTTATCGTCCCATGAAACCTCGGCGCCCAAAAGCTCGGCAACCTCGCGGAAGGGATAAAGCGTTCTGCCTTCGCGCTCTATAATTCTGCGCGTAAGCGAAATCTGCTCGCCGTTTAAAACAAACACAACGGTTTTTTGAGATATGGGAAGCGCCGCGGACGTTACCGAAGTATTTTCATCGATAAGACCTGTTCCGAACCTCACTGCGCCGTCAACACCGTACAAAACGCCGTCCTGGGATTTTGCGATACAAAATCCGTCACCTGCCAAGGCTATTGAATACATCGGGAAGGCTACCTCGGTTGAAGTGAGCTTGTTACCCTCCTGAACGTTTCGGTACAGGGTATCTGCCTGGTCAAGGACATAGCCGTTCATGCTGCCGCGGGAATATTGGACTGCATCTCGTGAATTTGGCATAAGCGCGTTTTCCGCCGTAATAAACACCAAAGGATCTGCCGGTATTTATAAACACCATGTCACCGTATGCAAAAAGTACATTGCTCATTTTAAGGTTTTTTGCTACCTTGCCGGCTCTTAAGGCGCTGCGGTCGTATTCCGACCATTCGTTTCCGATTAAAACAGTGTCGAGGCTTTCACAGCTTGTAACGCCTTCATCAAGCTTTAACGTTTCATATTCATATGAAAATGCGCCGTTTAAAAGAGGAACAAACCAGCATGTGCCAGACCCGTCAAGGACGAGATATTCGCCGTCTTTGCCATGAAGGCTTTTTCCGCCGGAGAGTATGTCCTTTGTCTGCATTGAAGTGCCGTTTCCGGTCAAAAGCGCCGTAACCGTTCCGTCGGTTTTCAGCACCAGATTGCCGTTTGTATCAAGCACATTTCCGCAAAGAACAGACGCGCCGTAACCGCCGTATGCCGGGAGTTTCAGGCTGCCGTCAAGGGAAATATAGGCATATCCGCCGTTATACGTGCCGTCGACATACACCGGAGTTTTTACAACTGCCCGTGCATCGTCCGCAAGCTTTGTTTTGTCCATGGCATACAGTCCGCCATCCTTGGTAACATACGCCGAATTATTAAAATCAGCAACGTTTACGGCAATGCGCTCCGGCAGATTGTTTTGTGCCTCGCGGTACTTTACAAGCTCGCCGTTTTCACGCAGGGCGTATGTGTCCGTAAGCTTTGTCACTTCGATAAAATCGGCATGTGCCGCAAATGACGCGAGCATACAAAGGACAACAATAAATGAAACAAGCTTTTTCAATCGTCATCATTCCTCTCTTTGGATTACCGTCCAGTCATATTTTGAATCAATGGGTGAAATTCCGTCAGTCCATATAAAGCCTTTCAGCATAAAGCCCTCGGAAGCCTGAATTGTCATATCTATATCCTTACAGCTTGTGGGCTTTAACCGAAAACTTTGCACGGTTGTACCTTCAAGCTTTCCCGTTTCCTTATCATAGCACGCAAGAACAAACATCGCGTCATATGCTTTGTCACGTGTGTTCCAAAGCCTTGCGGTATAACGGGCGGCTGTGCCGTCAAACGTGACTTTCTTATCCGTTACGGCAACGCTGTCATCGGTGTATTTTTCAAAATCATACACAAATGTTCCGGCTGATGTACCGATATACACCTTCGGAAGAGTCGGGTGAAATTTCATTACCCAAATATCCCTTGAAGCCGGCATACCGTTTATGCGCCGCCATGTCACGCCGCCGTCAAAGGTTTCAAAAATTCCTCCGCTTTGACCGTGGGTTATATTATCCGTACCTCCTGTTACAAGGTGGTATTTGTTTTTCGGGTCCTGGGCAACCGTCAGACCGTAATACCCCTTGCCCTCCCCCTCCTCCTCTAAGTTGGGGGTGATATATTCGGGTGTTCCGTCAGGTAATACGCGAATCAGTGCCGCATATGAGCTTACGTAAATTACACCGTTGTCCGCATTGTCGCAAATCATACACTGAACGCCGCTGCCGCCGATGGCTGCGCCGTATGACGTCCATGTTCTGCCCTCGTCGGTTGAGCGCGCCGCTTTTCCGTCCTTCATTCCGTACACCGTGTTTCCGTCAAAGGGGGACACCGCCATAACGGCAACTTCGCTTTCGTTCCACGTTTCACCATCATCGTAGCTTATGAGCTTTCCGGCGTATACAGTGCGGTAATTATCCGGGTTAAAGCTTATGAAATTCGTGCTGTTTCCGGAGGTTCCGGGGATAATAAAGTATGAATTTCCGCCGTCAAAGCTTTGCTTTAACGTGTAGTCGCTGCCGCCGATACAAATTATAATTCTGTCGTGATTTTTCGGGTCGCGCGCGGCGGCAAGTGTTGTTTTTGAACCGCCGTAGCGAATACCGGTTTTGTCCTCGCTGGGCGAATAATCAACTATGGGGTATTCCTCGTTTTTGCCGCTGTCAATTGTTTTGACAATTCCGCGGTCGATTGAAGAAATAAATATATTTTGCGGATTGTCTTCGTCAAATAAAAATCCGCTTGCCCTCATTCCGGAATAACCGCTTGACGAGGCATAGTATGTTTCACCACCGTCACTGCTTTTATAAAGCTCCCCATCAAAGGAAACGATTATACTGTTCGGGTCGTTTTGGTCAAGAGCGAAAGGTTCACCGCCCCAACCGGAATTATCCTTTATAAACTCGGTGCAGTCCGCTGTTTTTTTCGGCACGGTGAAGCTTCTGCCGTTATCGGTACTGTACCTTAAAGGATAGTGCGCCGGGGACAGATACACGTAAAACCGCGGATTTTCGCCGTATCCGTAGGCAACGGACGAAACGCCCAAGGTTCTGCCCGACTCATCGGGGAAACTGTTTATCTGCGTCCATGTACCACCCATGTCGGTCGTTTCATAAAGCGTGTTTCCGCTTCCGCATATCCAGTGGTTTTTGTCGCCGGGGTCGGCGGTTACCGTAGAT
>CAJLYO010000112.1 GCA_905210885.1 uncultured Eubacteriales bacterium
GTCACAGACCCGGTTGCGGCAAAGCTTGCAAAATCAAAAACAGAGGCTGTTGACGGAATAAGCGGAATAAGCGATGAGCTGCCCGTAGAGGCTCAGCTTAAGCTTATAAGAGCGGTGCTTCCCGAAGCAAAAAAAATCGGTATTTTGTACACAACAGGCGAGGCAAACTCGGTGAGCACAATTAAAACATATAAAGAACTTGCCGGAAAATACGGCTTTGAAATTGTTGACAAAGGCATAGGCAAACAGGCAGAGGTTGCCCAGGCGGCTGACGTTTTGATAGGCGAGGTTGACTGCATATCAAACATGACGGACAACACCGTTGTAAGTGCTCTTGCAGCAGTTCTTGAAAAAGCAAACGCAAAGAAAATTCCGGTGTTCGGTTCGGAAGAGGAACAGGTTAAAAACGGCTGCATAGCTTCCGCCGGTCTTGACTACGTAGAGCTCGGCAAAATGGCAGGCAGAATGGCTGCAAAAGTATTAAAGGGCGAGGATATTAAAAACCTTCCCTATCAGACGGTTGAAAATCCGGTTATTACAGTTAACGAAAAAGTTGCACAGGATTTGGGTATAACGATTCCCGAAGATGTGCTTAAGGGGGCAAATGTACAGTAATGCTTGGTATTGTTATAGGCGTTTTGGAACAGGGATTTATATTCGGAATAATGGCGCTGGGCGCTTACATAAGCTATAAAATACTTGATTTCCCGGATTTGTCCGTTGACGGAACCTTCCCATTGGGAGCGGCTGTCAGCGCGGCGCTTACAATGCATGGTGTCAATCCGTGGCTGTGCCTTTTGGCGGCGCTTGCTGCCGGTGCTTTGGCAGGATGCGTAACGGGTATTTTAAACGTAAAGCTTAAAATTAAGGATTTGCTTTGCGGTATTTTGACAATGACCGCTCTTTATTCCGTCAACTACCGTATTGCCGGAAATCCGAACGTATTTTTAATGAACGAACGCTCCATATTTAACATGTTCAGCGTTCCGCCGGCATTAAGACAGTATTTTCCTCTTGCGCTTATAATAGTGATAGCATTGGCTGCAAAGCTTACGCTTGACTGGTATCTGAAAACGAAATCAGGATTTTTGTTAAAGAGTACGGGCGATAATGAACGTCTTGCGGTTGCTCTCGGCGAAAATCCCGGAAAAATTAAAATTATCGGTCTTGCTATTGCAAACTCTCTGGCATCTCTTGCGGGTGCGGTTAACTGCCAGAGAATGATGCAGTTTGATGTTTCCTCCGGTGTAGGAACTATTGTTATGGGTCTTGCGGCTGTTATAATCGGCTCAAGCCTGTTTAAAAAGGCACGTATATTCAATGTCACCACCGCAGTTTTAATAGGCATGATTATTTACAAAGCGTGCATTACCGCGGCAATAAGCTCGGGACTTCGTGCTTCCGACATGAACCTTGTAATTACAACGCTGTTTGTGGTAACACTGGTTGCAAGCAACGCCGCAAAAAGGAGGAAACCGAATGTTAAAGCTTGAAAACATATCTAAAACCTTTAATTACGGTACTCCGAACGAAAAACAGCTGTTTAACGGCTTTAACCTTGAAATCAAAAAAGGCGAATTTATAGGCGTTGTGGGCAGCAACGGCTCCGGAAAGACCACAATGCTAAACATTATTTCCGGCAATGTTATGCCGGATGCCGGTAAGGTTATTTTAGAAGGCAATGATATAACAAAGATGCCCAATTACAAGCGTTCAAAAAAAATTGCCTTCGTTTTTCAAAACCCTTCGATGGGTACGTGCTCTGCAATGAGTATTTTTGAAAATCTGTCACTTGCGGATAACAAGTTAAAAAGTTACAACCTAACCCGCGGTCTTAACATTAAGGCGAAGGACAAATACAGAACCCTTTTAGAGCAGTTGGGAATGGGGCTTGAGGACAGGTTAAACGACAATGTGGGCGCGCTCTCCGGCGGACAGCGTCAGGCAATTTCCATTATTATGGCGACGCTTTCAAAGCCGTCACTTCTGCTTTTGGACGAGCACACCGCCGCCCTTGACCCGAAATCCTCGGAAATAGTAATGGAGCTTACCGACAAAATCATAAAAGAGCAGAATATTACCGCCCTGATGGTTACTCACAATTTAAGATACGCCGTCACCTACGGAACAAGAAGTATAATGATGCATGAAGGAAAAATAGTTTCCGATGTTTCCGGAGATGAGAAAAACAAACGTTCAATAGACGATTATCTTAAGATTTTTAACGAAATAAGCATAGAATGCGGCAATTAGTATGTTAAAAAGTCCCTTTTGCAGGGACTTTTTTCATTTTAATGGTTGTAATTTGCTTTAATCTGTGTTATTATATATTCTGAATGGTTGTTTTTTCAGCGAAAGGAATGAGTGACTTGAAAAATTTCATTAATAAATTATTCGGCAGCCACAGCGACAGAGAATTAAAAAGGCTTAAGCCGATTGTTGACAAAATCAATTCTTTGGAGCCGGAACTTCAAACACTTTCGGACGACGAACTCCGCGCAAAAACCGAGGAGTTTAAGAAAAGATACAAAAACGGCGAAAGTCTTGACGATATGCTCCCCGAGGCTTTTGCGGTTGTACGCGAAGGCTCGCGCAGAATTTTGGGCATGCGCCATTTTGACGTTCAGCTTTTGGGCGGTATTGTTTTGCATCAGGGCAGAATTGCCGAGATGAAAACCGGTGAAGGTAAAACCCTTGTTGCCACACTTCCGGCATACCTTAACGCTATCACAGGCGAGGGCGTTCATATCGTTACGGTAAATGACTACCTTGCAAAGCGTGACAGTGAGTGGATGGGCAAGCTGTATACCTTTTTAGGTCTTAAGGTGGGACTTATCGTTCACGACCTTACAGGTGAGCAGCGCCGCGAGGCTTACGCCGCCGACATCACCTATGTTACAAATAACGAGCTCGGCTTTGACTACCTTCGCGATAACATGGTTATATATAAGAAGGATATGGTTCAGCGCGGTCACAATTTTGCCATTGTGGACGAGGTGGACAGCATTTTAATTGACGAGGCAAGAACACCTCTTATAATTTCCGGCGCAGGGAACCAGTCTACCGACCTTTATAAAATAGTTGACGGTTTTGCGCGCACGCTAAAAGCCCTTGTTATCAAAGAAAGCGACGATAAGGAGGATATGGACGACGTTGAGGCTGACTATATCGTAGACGAAAAAGCCAAAAGCGTCATTCTGACGGCGCGCGGCGTATCGAAGGCGGAAAGCTACTTCGGAATAGAAAACCTTTCCGACCCGGATAATATCAAGCTTTCCCACCATATAAACCAGGCAATCAGGGCATACGGAATTATGCACCGCGACAAGGATTATATGGTAAAAGACGGACAGGTGCTTATCGTTGACGAATTCACCGGCAGACTTATGCAGGGCAGACGCTACAGCGACGGACTTCATCAGGCAATTGAGGCAAAGGAAAACGTTAAGGTTGAGCGCGAGAGCATGACCCTTGCGACAATCACCTTCCAGAACTTTTTCAGGCTGTATAAAAAGCTTTCCGGTATGACCGGTACGGCGCTTACCGAGGAAGAGGAATTCCGTGCAATATATAACTTGGATGTTGTGGAAATTCCCACAAATAAGCCGATTCAAAGGAAAGATTTAAACGACGTTGTTTATAAGAATACAAACGGAAAGCTGAATGCAATCGTAAATCAGATTTTGGAATGTCACGAAAAAGGACAGCCCGTGCTTGTAGGTACAATTACAATAGATAAATCCGAACAGCTCTCCGCCCTTTTAAAGCGCAGAGGTATAAAGCACGAGGTCTTAAATGCAAAATTCCATGAAAAAGAAGCTCAGATTATTGCTCAGGCAGGTAAGGCCGGCGCAGTAACAATCGCCACAAACATGGCAGGCCGCGGTACCGATATTATGCTTGGCGGTAATGCGGAATATATGGCAAAAGAAAAAATGGCAAAAATGGGCTACGATGACGATCTTCTCGTTGAGGCGGACGGCTACGGCGCAACCGATGACGAGGACATTTTGGAAGCGCGCAAAACCTACAAGGAGCTTTATGAAAAATACAAAGATGAAATAAGCGGCGAAAGAGAACAGGTTATAAAGGCAGGCGGTCTGTATATTCTCGGCACCGAGCGCCATGAGAGCAGACGTATAGATAATCAGCTCCGCGGACGAAGCGGACGTCAGGGCGATGTTGGTGCATCACGGTTCTTTATATCCTTAGAGGACGATTTAATGCGCATCTTCGGCGCTGAGAGAATACAGACGATGGTTGAGGCATTAAAGCTTGAGGAGGACCAGCCCATTGAGGCAAAGATGCTTTCAAATGCCATTGAAAACGCACAAAAACGCGTTGAGGCACGTAACTTTGATATCCGTAAAAACGTGCTTCAGTATGATGATGTTATGAATCAGCAGCGTGAAGTTATTTACAAACAGCGTCAGACTGTTCTTGAAAATGCCGATGTACACGACAACATTTTTGCAATGATACCCGATGCAATCGATAACGTAACAAGCGAAATTGCAAACGGAATGCAGTTTGCCGACGAATGGAACTGGTCGGTGTATGAGCCGAAAATGCTTGACTCTTTCGGCGTTATCATTCCCCTTACGGAGCAGCAGAAAAACTCCTTTACAAAACAGGAGTTTGACGAATTTCTGCTTGAGCGTCTTACAGACGTATACAATGCCCGTGAGGAGGAAATCGGCTCCGAAAATATGCGCGAGCTTGAGCGTATCGTGCTTTTACGTGTGGTTGACCAGAAGTGGATGGATCATATTGACTGCATGGATCAGCTCCGCCAGGGAATAGGTCTTAACGCATATGCACAGCGCAACCCCGTTGACGTTTATAAGGACGAAGGCTCTGAAATGTTTGAACAGATGGTTCACGAAATCAAGCTTGAAACCGTTCGTCTTATATACAGAGCGCGCCTTAACATTGAGCAAAAGCGCGAGCAGGTTGCAAAGCCCATAGTTGCTTCCCACGGTGACGAGGAAGTTAAGAAAAAGCCCGTTAAAGCCGGCGAAAAAATCGGCAGAAACGACCCCTGCCCCTGCGGCAGCGGATTAAAATACAAAAAATGCTGTGGCAGAAAATAATTAGAAAATAATTGGTTTTTATCCGATTGGTGTTGAAGAAAATTAGACGGATAAACAGTGAAAAAATAGTAAAAATTTTATTTGTTCGATAAAATGCTTATTTTAGTTGGGTTTGAAGGATTTTTAGGTAGATTTTGGTGAAATTGTGGTAGTGTAGAAGTGGAATTTTTGTTGATTTATAAGGAGTTTATCGAACTGAATATCGAACTAAAAAATGAGAAATGGAGTGTGGATGGAACAGATAGGGCGCTTTTGCACGCTTGAAAAAACTTTATAAATGTAAACTAGCCCCTGTCTTGCAACCTTTAAAAATGCGTACTTTTGTTATTTTTACGCATTTTTCAGACAGCAAAACTAATTTTTATCGCACCTGATAAACTGGCAGACTGACAATAAATTATTACATGACAATGACAATCTGATTCTAAATTTTAATGTGTTCGGTTTAAAAGTGACAATTTCGACATCCTCCAAAAATAGTTTGCATATCAAACTATTTTATTCAAAAACAATTAGAATTTAAAACTATTTGATAATCAAACTATTCTATATTCAAAATAAAAATAATGTTTTGACAATCAAACCATCTATAATACTTTGAATATCAAAATAATCTTCTGTCTGCTCAAAAAATAATAGTAGTAATAATATACAATTAATCACGCTTTTTAATATCAATCATAAAATCACATTTTACAGCATTACATAATTGTAATATTATTTTTAGGCTAGGGTTTTCAGTTCTGCCATTTAATAGGTTGCTAACAGTTCCTTTGCTCCATCCAGTAACGCTGCAAATATCTTTTTGCGTGATATTATTATCTAACATACAATGTTTAATTTTTAACATTACTTTGTTTATATCTCCATCATATATCATTTTAAATATACCTCTTAAAGTTAAAGTAGTATTATATTATATCACAATAAAATTAGTTTTGCAATGACAATA
>CAJLYO010000113.1 GCA_905210885.1 uncultured Eubacteriales bacterium
ATTTTCTTCATTTGATGTATATATTTTTATAATTCTGATTGCTTTTGAGCTTTTAATGTCGTTCACATTTTTGGGATACATACACATTCCGCCTGTTTCGGTTACGCTGGCTTACATTCCTATTTTAATTGCCGCGTGCTTTCTCGGTACTGTGCAGTCAACCGTTGTAGGCGCGGTTTTCGGTTTGGCAAGTATGTTTAAGTCAAGCGCAAATTATGTAATGCAGGCGGATATGGTGTTTTCCCCTGTGTTAAGCGGAAGTCCGGTAAACAGCGTTTTGCTTGCCTTGGGCGCGCGTACCTTTTTCGGATTTTGGGCTGGACTTGCGTTTTTTGCCGCAAAGAAATGCAGATACAAACGCGCCGCTTTAACTGTCGTTTCATTTATCGCGCCAAAAACCCACGGCTTGATTGTTTTGTGTGCAATGCGTGTGCTTTTTCCCGATGCGGCAAATGTGTATCTTTCAAAGCCGCTTATTACTTCAAGCGACATAATTGTTGCATTTTTCTGCGTTGCCGTTATACAGCTTTTGTGGTATATCCGCAATACGGAGGCTGTGGGCAAGTTTGAAAATTGTATCAATGAGGTTAACCGAAACCCGTATTTTGAAAGCAAGATTAAATACAGGATTATCCCGGTTTTTGTAATATTTATTGTGTGCATGACGGTTTTTGCCACAATATATTTTTCCCAGCGTGCCGCTTACATGCTTCTGATTCACGGCGTTAAAGTGACTCATGCTTTAAGCGGTGATTTAACTCATTTGCAGACGCAGTTTATGATGGCGGTTTTGTCGCTCAATATCATCACGGTTGTTGCGTTTTTGTTGTGTTACAAATACGCGGAATACCAAAAATACTTAGATGAATTTGACGTTACCACCGGTGCAATGGGCAGAAAGATTTTCACGTTTTACTGCAAAGTAATGCAAAACTCATCTATGAAGCGCGGCTGGTTTATAACCTTTGACGTGGATTATTTTAAAAGTATAAACGACACCGTCGGTCATCTCGGCGGGGACAAGACGTTAAAAGGCGTGGCGTCGGCGTTTAAGAAAATCTTTGCTGATTACGGTATTTTGGGCAGACTCGGCGGCGATGAGTTTTCGTCTATGTTAAACGCCGATAAACTGAGCGAAAACGAGCTTTCGCAAAAACTTGACGATTTTCTTGCGGAAATTTCCGGGATTTTACCCGGCGATATTAAAATAAGCTGCAGCATAGGTGCATGCCGCTTTGAATGTCCTGCTGATATTGACGCACTTGCCGAGCAGTCGGACAAGCTGCTGTATGATGCCAAAAATAACGGCAGAGGCTGTTATGTTTTCTGCGAATTTTAAATAAAGGATTGATTTTTTGTGTCAGAAATTAGCTTTAAAAAACCTGCCGATACATGGAACGAGGCGCTGCCGTTAGGCAACGGAAAAATCGGTGCAATGGTATATTCCGGCGTTTTTACGGATTACATAAAATTAAACGAGGAGACATTGTGGTCGGGCATGCCCGACGGACATGAGTATATCTTTCCGCCCGAGAATATCAGAAAAATACGCCGTGCGGTTATAGAAAGAAGATATACCGACGCAACAAAGTTAACTGAGGAAATAATGCACGGATATTCCTCGCAGGCATATCTTTCCCTCGGCAGTATTATTATCGAAACCCGTACGGACAACAAAAGAGTGAGCGGCTACAAAAGGACGCTTGACCTTGAAACGGCAGTACTTTCGACTGAATTTAAAATAGGTAAAACACAATTTTACAGAACGGCGTTCGTTTCCGCGCCTGACAATGTTTTTGCGGTCCGGCTGGAAAGCAGCGAACCGTGCGCATACAATATTACTCTTGCGTGTGAGCTTGAACACAGCATGAAAAGTGACGCTAAGGGGATACTTGTCCAAGGCAGATGTCCGACAAATGTTTCAAAATTCACCGGCGCCATTGATTATTCCGATGATGAAAGCATACATTTTTCCATGCGGCTTTCCGCTGTTTCGGACGGTGATGTATACTCAAGCGGCGGTATGATTTGCGTTAAGGAAACAAAGGATGTTACTTTGTATTTTTGTGTTGAAACAAGCTTTTCTGGCTATGACAGACTGCCTGTATCTGAGGGCAGGGAGTATTTAGAGCGCTGCCGTGACAGAATCAAAAACGCGGCGTCTATGCCGTACGACGAGCTTATAAACCGCCATTTAAGCGATTATTCGGAATTTTACAACAGAGTTTCGCTGAATATACCGTCAGATGAAAATTCAAAGCTGCTGTTTGATTACGGGCGTTATCTTATGATTTCATCATCGCGCCCCGGAACTCAGCCATCCAATCTCCAGGGCATCTGGAGCTGTGACGCGATTGCACCGTGGCATTCCAACTACACCTTGAACATTAACACTCAGATGAATTATTGGCCGGCTGAGGTATGTCGTTTGGGAGAATGCGCACTGCCTCTTTTTGAGATGCTTGTTGACTTTTCGGAGCGCGGAAATCATTTCGGTTTAAAGGGCTGGAGTACCTGGCATAACAGCGATATCTGGAGATTTAACTGCGAGGCTACAAAAACCGCAATGTGGGGCTTTTGGCCTATGAGCGGTGCGTGGCTGTGCCGACATATTTGGGAGCATTATTTACACACCGGCGATATGGAATTTCTTGAAAAATACTTTTCTGTTATGAAAGGCGCAGTTGATTTTCTGTGCGATTGGGTTACATATGACCGTGACGGCAAATTTACGACAATCCCCTCAACGTCCCCTGAAAATTGCTTTATATATGACGGAGTTCAGACCTCGGTATGCTCAGGAAGCGCCATAGATCTTGAAATCATAAGCGATACTGTTGATTTTGTAAGTAAAGCGTGCGAGCTTCTCGGATATGATTACAGCGAATACAAAAGCCTTACCGAAAACCTCGCCGAGCTTAAAATAGGCAGCGACGGTCGACTCCTTGAGTGGAACGAGGAATTTAGCGAAAACGAAAAAGGGCACAGGCATGTGTCGCATTTATACGGTATATATCCGGCCGATGTTCTAATAAACGACATTGAGCTCAGATCCGCGGCAAAAAAATCACTTATATTCCGTCTTGAAAACGGAGGAGGGCATACCGGCTGGAGCAATGCATGGATTGTTTGCCTTTTTGCACGCTTCGGTGACGGCGAAGCGGCTTACAGATATATTGAAAATATGCTTAAAAAATCCATATACCCAAATTACCTTGACGCACATCCGCCGTTTCAGATTGACGGAAATTTCGGAATTTGTGCCGCAATTGCCGAAATGCTTTTGCAAAGTCACGAGATATATGAATGTACGCGTGTTATTTCGCTGCTTCCGGCTGTGCCTGAATGTTGGGGCAAGGGCGAATTTAAACATTTTCTTTCGCGCGGCGGCGCCGATGTTTCGGTTTCGTGGGGCGAAAAAACAGTTTCGGAAATAGTTATCGGTCACGAAACACGGCTTATAATCAAATGTGCAGACAGAAAAATATCACGCATAACCGATAAAAGCGGTAAAGAAGTTAAAATAAGCGAAGTAAACGGCGGCACGGTAATCGAAGGAAAAACCGGCGATGCCTTCAGGCTTGAATTTAAGAGAGGACGTTGATATTATGCAGGAAATTAAATGCCCGAAATGCGGCGAAGTGTTTCAAGTAGATGAGTCCGGATATGCTGCAATAGTAAAACAGGTTCATGACAGTGAATTTGCAAAAGAGATAACTGAGCGCGAAAGAATATATCTGAACGAAAAAGAAGGCGCAGTCAAGCTTGCGATTGCAAAAGCCGCGTCCGAAAAGGAACGTGAAATAGCGGCAAAAGACGCGGAAATAGAGCGCCTGAAAGGCGAGCTTATGCTTGGTAAAGCCAATTCCGAGCTTGCCGTAAAAAATGCGGTTATAGAAAAAGAAACAAAAATTCTGGAGCTTGAAAACAAGCTTATACTCGGTAAGAGTGAAAAAGAGCTTATGGAAAAATCCTTAAACGAGCGATACTCAGACGAGCTTAAGCGAAAAGATGACGAAATCGCATATTATAAGGATTTTAAAGCGCGCCAGTCCACAAAAATGGTTGGTGAAAGCCTTGAACAGCATTGCGAGGCAGAGTTTAACAAGCTTAGGGCAACTGCATTTAAAAATGCATATTTCGAGAAGGATAACGATGCAAAAAGCGGTAGCAAGGGCGATTTTATATACCGTGAATTTGACGATAGCGGCACCGAATTTATATCCATTATGTTTGAGATGAAAAATGAAATGGATACGACTGCCACAAAACACAAAAACGAAGATTTCTTTAAGGAGCTTGATAAGGACAGAAGGGAGAAAAACTGCGAATATGCGGTTTTGGTATCGCTTCTTGAGTCTGACAATGAGTATTATAATGCCGGTATTGCGGACGTTTCTCACAAATTCCCGAAAATGTATACGGTGCGCCCTCAGTTTTTTATACCGATTATTACAGTTTTGCGAAATGCGGCGCTTAATTCACTGCAATACAGAGCGGAGCTTGAGCTTATAAGAAACCAAAATATAGACATAACTCACTTTGAGGAGGATATCAACGACTTTAAGGATAAGTTTTCCCGTAATTTCCGCCTTGCAAGCGACAAATTCAAAAAAGCAATAGAGGAAATAGATAAAACGATAGACCACCTGCAAAAAACAAAAGAGGCGCTTTTGTCCTCGGAAAACAATCTGCGCCTTGCAAATAACAAAGCAGAAGAGCTAACAATAAAAAAGCTTACAAAAAATAATCCGACAATGACTCAAAAATTTTCGGAACTGTAAAAACGGACTGCCTTTTGACAGTCCGTTTTTGTTTGTTAAAGCTCGTATTCTACGGCGGCAGTTCCGCATTTTAAGCCATCGGCTTTTATTATTACCCCAGTTTTATCCGCCTCAGGGTCGCGCTTTACCACTGCAAGGGCACGACCTTGGAAAGCATGGCATCTATTGCTTGCATAATCGTCCTCATTGTTTGGGCAGCCGCTGAACACTGCCAAAAGCTTTCCTCCGTATACCTCACATTCTATTTCATTTGATGCGGCGGCAATTCGGTTTCCGTTTGCGTCTGAGATTTCTGCGTCAAAAAACAAATGCTCGCTTTTATCCGCCGGCAGATTTAAGTAATTTGATTTTTCTGGTGACAGCGTCCCTTAACTCCGCGCTGCCCAGAGCGCCGTGGTCATGGTGTACGCAGCCGCCGCGGAGCTTTACGGTCTTTCCGTTTAGCATAAATCCGTTTTTTGTATCTGCCGAAATCGTACGCATGCCGAATTTTGTTTCAAATGTGTCTGTTATGTCCCCGTCGGCATATATTACGGCTTTGACAGTGTAAAGATAGGGATTGTCTGTATCCCACAGTTTTGGATTTTCAATATCAAAAACCGTGATATCGGCATTTTTCCCTTGCTTTACCTCGATTGTTTTTGATTTTGAGCATACTTCTTTGCTGTCAGCGTCATACACGAAAAATGCAATTTCCGCAGCTGTATCAAGGTCGGAGGTCGGATACAAGCTACTTTTGCCGCATGTTTAAACGTGCATACGGCAAAAGTCCGGAGTCTGTAAGAAACAAAAAAGATTTCAGACAATAATCGGAATAATTACCTGTGTTATAAATTTGCTTGGGTCTTTGTGCTGCGGAGGTCCTTCTAAATAAACGTGACGGACTCTTTTGGCAATTGATATATTATTTTCCTTTGCGTAGGCAATAAGGTTTTTTATGAACCTTCGGGAGTTCCTCGTACGCGCCGTGATGGAATGTTGAGATTGCGCGGAATGACGGAAAGTTTCTTATATGTTCGCCGTTGCTTTTCGGCGATACCGCAACACAGTATAAAATTTCGTTGGGCTTGTCAAAGCTAAATTCCGTAAAATATAATCTTTTTGCAGTGTCGGTGCCGTAAGAGCGCATTGCCTCAAGGGCAGCGGTTCTCAGATGTTCGCTTTTTTCCGAAACGGAGAAGGAGTTGTATGTACGGCAGAAAACAGTCTGAGTCTCTATGGAAATTTCAGTAAATGTGTTTTGTGTTCTGTTTGTGCG
>CAJLYO010000114.1 GCA_905210885.1 uncultured Eubacteriales bacterium
GGGCGAAACGCTCGGCGCTATAACCGAGGGCGTTCACGAAATGATCGCATTCGTATTCGATGTATCGCTTATCATGCGTATATAATAAGACGTGATATTTTCTACCGTTTTTGTGTACTTCCACTAGGTGTGTGTCTTCCCAAACCTCACCTTGCCGCTCTTTGCCTTTGTTTCGTATAAAGTCTATCACACGCCCCGGGGTAGCTTGCCAACAATGCTGGGAGATTTGTGCGGCGAAATAGGTGTTTTGGTTCGTGTTGAAGTAGGGGGACACCTCTTTCTGGAAGTCTTTCTTGTCGATCAAATAAGCGTTGGACCAACCGCAGGAACGTTCCAGATCATTGTAGGTAGCCTCGTTGTGGGCGAACGTGATATAGCGTATCTCACGGTAATGGATATCGTATTCTTTTTGTGTCTCCTCGAATATCGTTTGGTTATTACAGGCGATCTCCGCTAGTTCGGGGATCGAGAACGCTGGACGACCACCACCGATATTACGCCATGATGATCCTCGATCCGCATTAATAAGCACGGTCTTTTTACCGGCTTCCGCAAAATAACGGAACAATGCGCTACCACCTATACCTCCGCCGGCGATTAAGACTTCCGTCTTACGAACCTGCTTTCCAGAATCTACTTTATAGGTATCCGCTATCTGACGCTGTGGATACATTTCCCCTAGGACGAAGCGGGTAGATAGGGGAGCACGGGGGGTAGCGTCGCCTACCAGTTCGATACCTTTTTCCCTTAGTTTCATGCGTAGGCGGGGTATGCAGCGTTTTCCACGGCATGGCCCCATTCCTAGGCGGGTGATATGTTTTACCTCGTCGACGGAGATATATTTACGATCCCCAATGGCGGAAAGTAGCTCGTCCAAAGATACGTCCTCGCAATGGCAAACATAGGTCTCCGACTCACACTCCGGTTCTTGCTTGAAGTCGATCTCCTCCGGATAATCCTGTGATATTCAATAAGGCATCGTTTTCCATTCCTGCCGCTTTCACACGGGCCACGTTTGTTTTTGTCGGCATCTTTAATACTTTCTCAATGATACCTTCGCCTTGTTTCTTCCCGTTATCATCGACGAGCCACACCTCGGCACCTACTTCCACCTCGTATTCTACCGGTAAGAATAAGTTTTGCTTCCGGGTATCGTAGCCGAAAATAGCCAGCCCCGGACAATGGGATACGCATTGCATACAGCCGGTACATTTTTCGTAATTGATCTCGGGCGTTACGCTGGTGGAGCTTTTGGTGATCGCCTTTTGAGGACAAGCGAAAGAGCAAGGGTTACAAGCGAAACCGTATAGGCAATCCAAGCGAACGAAAGGGCGTTGGGCTTGACGCTCGGGAGTGGGCCTTGGGGACTCTTCCTTGATGCGGATCGGATGTTGCTGGGAGTCGATGTATTCCTTAGATATTTGTAAGTAATCGTTGTAGTTGAAACGTACGCCTAGCTCTTGGGCGATCTCATAAGCAGCTTGCTTTCCTCTTAGTACGGCGGTAGTACCTTCTCCGATCCGTACGGCATCACCTACGCCGGCACAACGTTTTCCAAATGTATATTGGCCTTTGGTTAGCAATTGGTTGTCGGGAATCAATCCTGTACATATATTAATAACATCAATACCATCGATCACTTTCTCTGTTCCCGGGATTGGCTTGAAGTTCTCGCATTCGCAGACAACTGCGCCAGTGATACCTGTCCGATCCAGGTCTGGAATGGCTTTCAAAAGCATATGAGAGGTATAAATAGGTATGCCAAGGCGGCGAATTCGATTCGCTTGTACCGGAAATCCACCTTCATGGGGCATCGCCTCTAAAATAGCCTTGACTTTCGCTCCGGCTTGCATCAATTGGTAGGACGTTAGGTAACCTATATTACCGGCGCCTACTGTCAATATGTTTTTGCCGAGTAACGTGAATTCAGCGTTCATCATTTTCTGTACGACTGCCGCTGTATAAACTCCGGGCACATCATCATTCTCGAAGGTCGGCATAAAAGGAACCGCACCGGTAGCGACTATCAAGGCTTGAGCTTCTACATAGAAATTTTTATGGTTAAGCATGTCTTTTACGGCGATACGCTTATTTTGTAGGATATCCCAGACCGTAGAATGTAAGAAAATACCAGAGTGGTCGTCTCCGGCTAAAGTTTTCGCGATATCGAAACCACGCATACCCCCAAAGCGCCGCTCTTTCTCGAAAAAGAAAAATGCATGGGTTTGCATCAAGAATTGACCACCGATCTTATCATTGCTATCAATTACGATGCTGTTCAAGCCTAGTTCTTTTAAGGTTTCCCTACAAGCTAATCCAGCGGGGCCGGCACCAATGATGGCCACATCTGTTCGATAGATCTCTACCGGTTCTTCTCTGGGTTCTATTTGGGAATCTGTCGTATAATTCTGTACTGTTATTTCCGATACTTCCTTTACATTGTCTACTTTCGTAATACAGATACGCTTTACTTCTCCGTCTACCAGCATTTCGCAGGCGCCACATTTACCGATACCGCAATTCAGCGAACGATTGCGGCCATTTACGCTATGACTGTGTACTGGATAGCCGGCCTGATGTAAGGCGGCGGCGATGGTAAAACCCTTCATTCCCGTTACGGGTTTGCCATTGAATAAAAAAGTGTGTTCTCCCTCTTGTGGAATTGTTAAAATAGGATGATTAACGATTCTTTCCATAATTGCTATTGATTTAATTGGGCTAAAATTACGGATATAATTGGATAAATGTCCTAATTTTACTTGAAATCTATTCATGAAAAAGCGATTATCCCTAAAGATTTAGGAGTAATCGCCGTGTTTTACTTGAAATTTGTCGTTTTGAGTAACCGCTCCACCAACCATAGCGTCGGAAGCGCTTTCATTTAATGTTAATTCTAGTGCGCTAACGATAGGAACCGTTAGAAAAGTGTTCCTCATCCGCTTCCGCATTCATCCGGAAGGCAAAAAGCATTATCATAAACAATAATATAGAAAATAACTTCTTAATTCTTATTTCTGTAAAAATGTTTGCAGGCTTTTCTCGCTGATGTCATCTTTGTAAATACATAAAAAATCTTCTATCAAATGCGGTTTGACCCCTTTTAGCCATTTCAGTTTTTTTGAGATTTCATCAAGCGTTAATTTATCATTTTTGCCGTACTTTTTAATCAACCCCGCATTTAACGCTCCGGCTTTTGTACCTGCGTGAAGATATACATAATCGGGATAAATTTTATAATTCTGACTTACACGCAATGCAACATCATAAATTGTTAAAATACCAATGCCGTATGTTTTATGCTTTTTGAAAAGCTCGTAAACCTCATCAAAGTTTTTACAGCACTTAAATTCATTTTCAAGCGGTAACAGTTTATTTTTATATGTGTCAAGTTTATCTTTCGGAATACGATACTGATGAGAAAATTTTTTGCCATTCTCATCATAAAAAGCGTGGCAAACGCATTTTTCGTATGTATCGCTTTTTATAAATTCGTTATTTTCACAATGATTATTTGACAAAATACCACATTTTCTATTATTTCTACACTCGATTTTCATAATTTTCACCCACCTATATATTGCTTTTTAATTTGGCGGCTCTATTTCGGAATATAGGCTCTTTATGCAGTCGAGGCTTTTAAATTTATGCCATGTGACATTGTTGCTGTTGATAAACGCCTGCAAATATTTGTTGCAGTCCAAAAGCCTGTCCGGCGAAACGCAAAACAAATTAAACTGCAAAATGTACACCTTTGTGGACATATCGGCGGTTTTTGTCTCGTGCGCCACCTTGCGGTTGACAAAAAGCACATCGTCCGCGCGTAACAAAGTTTTCGTCACAACCCCACGGTGTAACTCACCGCACCTTTTTCCGCCCAATTTATCTCTATCTCATTGTGGTTTTGCAGTTCCGTGCTTATGTCGCACCTCGTGAGCAATGTGTTTAGAATAATCTGATACGCGTCCTTCGGCATAAGTCCGTTTGACACGTCGCCGAGGTCATCATCTATGTCATATTCCTTTGCCACCGCGGAATATCCCGACGGATAGCCGCCCTTGTACTTCGCCTTAACGTCCAGTCCGGCGGCGGTGAGCACGATTTTGAGTGCCTCGCTGTACGCAACCGCATCATTCGGGCGGAACTCCGCGTCATCTGATATCAAGCCCATGACAACCGCAGTGCTGAGGAGGGGTTTTATGTCCTCCGACACATCAGTGAACGAAACATTCGCCGTAAGAGATGTGTCAAGCTTGAATGCCGCCGCAGCAAGTCTGATGAAAGCTTCGCGGCTGACAGGCGACTCGGAATCCGCGTCAATCAGCGCGGACGCGCCGCAATCAGCAGCAGCCAGTGCGCGGTGCTAACGCCTGCCGTAAACACCCTCGTCCGCAAAAGAAGAGAACGCGGCGCGGATTGCATCGCACGTTACAAAAAGCTCTGCCTGCATCTCGTCGAGCGAGCAGGTGTGTCCACCCGTCACTGCCTCGTCATATCGTACTCGGTGGGCAGCATGGCGACCGTGCGCGCAACATTCAGTCTGTTTTCCGCGTCGGAAAGCTCTGTCTGAAATTCCGACGCATGACCGATAAAAGCGTTATAATTATTCTGTTTTATCCTGGTTCTCTTATAAAAACCGTCCAAAGAGACGGCTACCACACTCATAACAACGGCAATGCAAACAAACAGTCTCGAAAAATAAACCTTTCGTCTGTCAATTCTCATCGACATCCCCCCTTTCGCAATGCCATGGCAAATTGCATAAGAAAAAAGCACTCGCCATAGTTAAATTGTCACATAAACCCCGAAAAAAATCAATTATTAAAAATCGTTTTTCATATACACTTTTTGTTCCCATGCACAAAAATCGTATAAAGCCTGTATTTTTGCAGTTTTTGAGTGTGTTTAAAAGTCAAAAATTCGGTAAATCGGCAAAACAACTCTTAAAAAACCGATGTTATTTTGCACAATAACAGTTTGGATAAAATGCTCTCATTCATATATAATAACATAAATGCGAGCGAAAAAACAGCTGAAAATTCCGCTAAAATGATGCTGAATTTAACACCTCGGGGGAAGGCTGCCGACAGGATAAAATAAAAATGAAACGAGTAACCGTTTTGCGGACGGGCGGAAAATAATCCTCAGTAAAACCTGCGAGAATTCGCAAAAATCAAAAAATTATCGGAAAATCATTGACATAAAATCCATAAATGTGTTATCATATATGAGTTGAAAGATTCTTTAACAGTATTTGCGGATGTGGCGAAATTGGCATACGCGCAAGATTTAGGTTCCGTACTGTATGTGATTTTATTGTTGATAACGGTTTTTACCGTTTTCATATATGAGGGTTAAGTGACATACCCCTCATCGGTGCACCTCTACCGTGTAAAAATTAAGAGGTAAAAACTTAATATGCGGATGTGGCGGAATTGGCAGACGCGCTAGACTTAGGATCTAGTGATTTTATCGTGGGGGTTCAAATCCCTTCATCCGCACCACCGACAAAAAGCTTGCAGGATTTGGCTGTAAGCTTTTTTCGTGTCTGTTATTTGTCAGGCTGATACTTCCTCGTAATTGTCTTCACATACTATGATGGTTTTGGTTTTTGCAGGTGCTGCGTAGCCGAAGCCTTCGATGTAGGCTTTATTTTTTTCTTCTATGATTTCATTTCGTATTTCCATTTCCCCATCTGTAAGATAACATTGTTGTAACAAGTGCCGTACATATTATTTTCTTTTTCATAAACTCATCCTTTCATTTTGGGCATAAAAATGCCGACATACTCGAATTTCATTCATCGAAGATGTCGGCATCATTTTCGAAGCATTCTACAAAGAATCCTGCTCCTAATTTGAATCCTTTCATAAAGGTTTTACATTCTATTATTTGTATCATTTCGTCATAACAGGCTTTAACCTTATTAAATAATTCTTTTTCATGCTCATTGCCTTCTTCCCAGATTTGATGGACAGAAAAAAGTGTGATATAATGAAATGGACACAAACAAATCCAA